>VGPB01000132.1 GCA_016875695.1 Chloroflexota bacterium
AGTACGTGCGCGCGTTCGCGGCACGCGGCGCGTACGCGCTGGGCTGCGACATCGAGGCGCCGCGGCTGGCCGAGGCGCAGCGGCGCGGCAGCACGCGCGTGCTGTGCGCGGCGGGCGAGGCGCTGCCGTTCGCCACAGGGGCGCTGGACGTGATAGTGCTGAACGAGGTGCTGGAGCACGTGCAGGACGATCGCGCGGCGATGCGCGAGGTGGCGCGCGCGCTCGCGCCGGGCGGCATCGCAATCGTGTTCGCGCCGAACCAGCTGTATCCGTTCGAGACGCATGGCGTGTACGTGCGCCGCCGTTACGTGTTCGGTAACGTGCCGCTCGTGAACTGGCTGCCGCGCAGGGTGCGCAACCGGCTGGTGCCGCACGCACGCGCGTACGGTGCGCGCGACATCGAGCGCGTCACGGCGGCGTCCGGGCTGCGCCTGCTCGCACACCACTACGTGTATCCGGGATTCGACAACGTCGCGGTGCGTTCGCCCCGGACCGCGCGCGTGCTGCGCGCCGTGTGCTACCGCGCGGAGCACGCACGCCTGTGGAGCCGTTTTGGGCTCTCGCACCTGCTGGTGCTGCGGCGGGAGGAAGGCACGCCATGACCGCCTCGGCGATCGCGCGCCGACGCCGGCGTGGGCGCGGCAAGGGCGTGGGGCCTGCGCGGCGCTTCTGGCTGTCGCTCGGCGCGCTGCTGGCGACCATCGGGCTGCTGGGGCTCGCGGCGGCGCTGGGCACGGGGCTGTTCGCGCTCGACCACTACCGCGTGTACGCGGACGGCGTGGTGCCGCCGGAGCAGCTGTTGGCCGAGCTGCCGCGCGGGGGCGCGCTGATCTACGACCGCAACAGGGTGTTACTGTACGAGTTCGTCGACGAGTTCGGGGGGTTGCGGCGCCCAGTGACGCTGGCCGAGATCTCCCCGCACCTGAAGGCGGCGACGATCGCAACGGAAGACGCGAGCTTCTACTCCAACAACGGGCTGAACACGCGCGGGTTGCTACGCGCGACGTGGGAGAACTTCAGCCCGTTCGGGGGGGACGTGTTCTCGGGCAGCGGCGGCTCGTCGATCACGCAGCAGCTGGCGAAGAACGTGTACATCCCGCAGGCGGAGCGCACGCAGCGCAACGTGGACCGCAAGCTGCGCGAGACGGTGATCGCGCTGGAACTGACGAAGCGCTACTCGAAGGACCAGATCCTCGAGTGGTACCTGAACTCGATCTCGTACGGCGGCATTTACGTGGGCATCCAGGCGGCGGCGCTAGGGTACTTCGGCAAGCCGGCGGCGGAGCTGACGCTAGCGGAGTCGGCGCTGCTTGCGGGCATTCCGCAATCGCCGTTCGCGTACGAGCCGATCCAGAACCCGGAGCGCGCGAAGGCGCGGCAGCAGGACGTGCTGGGGATCATGGTGCGCCACGGCGCGATCACGCAGGCGGAGGCGAACGTGGCGTCCGCGGAGAAGCTGGTGTTCCAGACGGCGCGGTTCGACATCGACGCGCCGCACTTCGTGCTCGGCCCGGTGGCGCAGGAACTGGAGGCGCGGTTCGGAGCGCGCGCGCTGTACCAGGCCGGGCTGGAGGTGGTGACCACGCTCGACACGCGCCTGCAGCGGGCAGGCGAGGCCGCGCTAGAGCAGTACATCAGCGAGTTCGAGGTCACGGCGAACGGGCACAACGGCGCGCTGATGGCGATGGACCCGAACACGGGCCAAATCCTGACGTACATCGGCAGCCGGGACTACTTTCGCGACGATATCCAGGGGCGGAACAACAACATCACGGCGCTGAACTCGCCGGGCTCGACGCTGAAGCCGTTCACGTACATCAGCGCGTTCCAGCAAGGGTGGGGCACGGGGACGGCGATCATCGACTCGCCGGTGCGGGAGCTGGACCCGTCGACGGGCCAGCCGTTCTCGCCGCGCAACCCGAATGGGACGTACAACGGGATCGTGACGGCGGCGAGCTCGCTGGGCAACTCGCTGAACGTGCCGGCGTTCAAGGCGATCATCTTCGCGGGCGTGCCGAACGTAGTGAACCTGCTGAAGCAGGCCGGGCTGACGACGCTGAACGACCCGCGCGGCTACGGCCCCGCGCTCACGCTAGGCGGCGCCGACATCCGCCTCGACGACCTGACGATCGCGTACAGTTCGCTGGCGGCGGGGGGCGTGCTGCGGGGGCAGCAGCCGGTGACGCCGCACAGAGCGGGCGAGCGCACGATCGATCCGGTGGTACTGCTGAAGGTGACGGACGCGGACGGGCGCGTGCTGCACGAGACGAAACAGCCGGCGGAGCGGCGGATCATGAGCGCGGCGTATCCGTACATGGTGTCGGCGATCATGTCGGACGCGCAGCACACGTGCATCACGTTCAACTGCGCGGGGCTGAGCATACCGGGTCGCGTCTCGGCGGCGAAGACGGGCACGAGCGAGCCGTTCGAGAACTCCCGCGCGATCGGTGAGACGTGGACCTTTGGCTACACGCCGGACCTGGTGGCCGGCACCTGGGCGGGCAACTCGGACAACTCGCCGATGCAGAGCATCGTGTCGACGTCGATCTCGTGGCGTGCGTGGCGCGACTTCATGGTGGCGGCGCACCGCATCCTGAAGCTGCCGGACAAGCCGTTCGCGCGGCCGGCGAACGTGGAGGATCGCGAGGTGTGCTGGCCGTCGGGCAAGCTGCCCACGGACGCGTGCCCCAGCAACCACCGCTACCGCTCGCTGTTCGCCAGCGACGCGATCCCCTCGAACCGCCATGCGCTGGCGAAGATCTCGGACACGTGGTGGCAGAAGCTGCGCATCGACACGCGCAGCGGACTCGTGGCGGCGGCCGACACGCCCGCGCAGTACGTGCGCGAGGAGGTGCGGCTCGTCTTCCCGAAGGAGGAGCTGGAGGCGTGGCCGGGGCTGCGCGAGTGGGCGTACGAAGCAGGCCTAGGCGGCGCGCTCGCGCCGGGTGCGGACAGCGCGGAGGCGGCGAGCTTCGTGAGAATCGCGACGCCGGGGGAGAACCAGCCGGTGAGCGGGCAGCTCGCGATCGTGGGGCGGGCGGCGTCGCCGGACTTCCAGCGGTACGTGCTGGAGTGGGGACGCGGCGTGCAGCCGACGAACTGGGTGCAGCTGAACGCGCAGCAGACGAGCGTGCTGGGCGGGCCGCTGGGCACGTGGGACACGCGGCTGGTGGAGAACGGCCCGTACATGCTGCGCGTGCGCCTGGTGGACGCGAAGCGCGGCGAGCTGCGCACGGCGATCCCGGTGATCGTGGTGAACGCGGGTGGCTCGACGCCAGGCCTGAGTGCGACGACGCCGGGCGCGCGCGCGGAGCCCGTGGCGGTGATCACGACACCGAGCGAGGGCGCCGTGATCTCGGGTCCGACCGTGGTCACCGGCATCGCCACGGCGGGCCAACTGCTCGACATCACGCTCGAGGTCGGGGCCGGCGCGCGGCCATCGCAGTGGACGGTGCTGCGCAACGACACGACGCCGGTCGCGAACGGGCCGCTCGGCATCTTCGACCCGGTGGGGCTGAGCGAGGGCCTGCACACGCTGCGCCTGACGGTGCGCGACCGCGTGCTGGGCGCGGCGGAGACGAGCATCGTGGTGACGATGCGCCGCCGCTAGCGGCGGGCACCGGTGCGCACAGCGGCGCTACTCGCGCGCGAGCAGCGCCGCGACCTCGGCGCGCGTGGTGACGCCGCGCGTAAGCGCGGCGAAGCGCGCGAGCGAGCCGGCGCGCGCGCGCAGCTCGCGTAGCTGCCCGCCGAGGGGGTCCACCGAGTCCGCGCGCGCGGCGTACGTGCCGTACCAGGCGAAATAGGCCTGGTTGAGGCGGCGGATGCGCACGCCGCTCGCGGCAAGCTCGAGGCGCACGACCTCCATGCGCGCCTCGGCGAGTTCGACGTCGCCACTCGCGAGCAGCGCGTCGGCCTCGGTACGCAGCTCGCGGAGCACGCGATCGACGTCGACCTGTGCGGCGGGCCCCGGCGTGCGGGCAGCGGTAGGCGGCGGCTCGCCCCAGCGCTCGAGCACACGCGCGGCGATCTCGTCGCCCACGAGGTCGGCGACGGTCTCGTTGATGGTGGCGGCATCGGTGTCGCGTGGGTACGCGCGCCCGAGCGGGTACAGCGCGAGGTAGTGGTGCACCCACTCGTGCGCGACGGTTGCCACAGTCTCACGATAGCTGCCGCCGAGGTCGACGACGGCGGGATACGTCGCGAACCCGCCGGTGCCGACGACGAGCGCGGAGCGCCGCGGGGGCGTGCCCTCGGTGCGCCGCTCGAGGCTCGCGGCCGCCTCGACGTCGAGGTCCGGGCGCTGCGTCTCCACGCGCAGGCGCTCGATGCGCTCGCGCGAGGAGACGACGAGCGCGCGCGGCGACTCGGTGAGCTCGACATCCACGGGCGGCAGGACGCCGCCGAGCGGCGGCCCGGGCCAGCCGAGGCCGAGCTCGCGCAGCACGGCGTCGACGCGGCCCTCGAGGACGGCCTCGACGTCGTTCTCGAGCGCGCGCATGGCGGGGCCGTTGCGGTCAGCGGTGGCGAAGTAGCGCGCGAGCGCGTCGTTGGCGTCGGGCGCGTCGCGCCACGGTGTGCCGGCGGCGTGCAGCCACTTGTTGGGCAGCGTCGCAAGCTCCCAGCGCAGCACGTCGAAGCGGTCGCCGCGGCTCGCGTCGCTCCAGGCGAAGAGCGCGAGGCCGAGCGCGACGGTGATCGCGAACGCGATCAGTCCGGCCGCCACCGAGCGCTGCATGAAGCGACGCATACGGCGAGCGTATGGGACCGCCGGGCTCAACGGTATAGTTGTGCGATGGTGAACGCGGGCTGCGCCGAGCCCTCGCGCGACGCACGCCGGCCGAAGCGACGTGCCGCGGCAGCGGCGTGCGCGTACGACCTCGCGACACTGACCGCGCTGCTAGGCGCGGGTGCGCTGCTGGGGGCACTGTGGCTACTCACGCGCACGGAGGGCGGCCGGCTGGATGCGCCCGCGGCCGATGCGGTGGTTGTGGCGACGCTGTACGCCGCGCTACTGCCCGCCTGGGCGGCGATGCAGGGTCACGCGTTGTGGGCGCGCGGCCGCACGGCCGGCGGGTCGCGCCTGGGGCTGGCGCCGACGGTGTTCGCGAGTGCGGGCGCACGGGCGCGCTGGCTGGCGCTGCACCCGGCGCTGCTGCCCGCGTGGTGGTGGCTGCTGCTGGCGGTGCTGGTGGCGGGGGCGTGGGACATCGCGTGGGCGGTGGCGGCGCTAGGCGCGCTGGTGCACGTGCTGGCGCTCGCCTCGGCGCTGCTCGCGCTCGCCCAGCCCGGCGCGACGCCGCTGCAC
>VGPB01000133.1 GCA_016875695.1 Chloroflexota bacterium
CGGCGCAAGCTCGTGGAGCAAGTCTGCGGCTGGGTGAAGACCGTGGGCGGCGGGCGCAAGCTGCGCTTCCTGGGGCTCGCCCGCAACCGCTGCTGGCTCGAGTTCACGGCCGCCGCCTACAACCTCGCGCGCATGGCGAAGCTGGAGGTCGCCGCCTAGCCTCCGTGCGTCCGCGACCGTGCCGCAGAACCCCAACAACGCAACGTCACGACAGCGATGGGTGGCTGCCGGCCCTCCCCTCCGTCCTCTACCATCTGCCTGCGCTCCTTCAGCAGCCTGGTAACCAGATCGTCTAGGGCGCCCAGACCCAAGCCCAGGCCATCGACGAGGCCAACGGCCTCGGCGCACGCGTCGTCTCCGGCACCGAGGACATATCCGCCGCGGCCACCCGTGCGGCCGAGGACGCCCGCGAGACCGCCGGCACCGCCCAGGAAAGCGCCACCCTCGTCGCACGCACCGTCGACACCGCCGCCTCCGAAGTCGCCAGCCTCGGCGAGTGCTCGGCGGAGATCGGCAAGATCGTCTCGGTCATCCAGGACATCGCCGCCCAGACCAACCTGCTCGCCCTCAACGCGGCCATCGAGGCCGCCCGCGCTGGCGAGCAGGGCCGCGGCTTCGCCGTCGTCGCCGACGAGCTGCGCCAGCTCGCCGAGTGTGTCGCCCGCGCGACCCAGGAGGTCGGCTCCCTCATCGAGGGCGTCCAGCGCGGTGTCAAGGCCTCCGTCAAGGCGATGGAGGAAGGCGCCACCGAGGTCAGCGACGGCAGCGCCGCCGCCGGCCTCGCCGGCGGCGCCCTCGAACGCATCCTCGGCGCTACCCAGGCCGTGGCCTCGCAGATCGAGCAAATCGCCACCGGCTCCACTGCCCTGCAGGCCTCCGGCAAGCAGATGGCGTCACTGCTCGCCGACGTGCGCAGCGTCGTCGAGCAGAACTCCGCCGTCACCGAGCAGATGAGCGCCACCGCCAGCTCCTCCGGCGAGCAGATCGCGGCCATCGCCGCCGTCGCCGAGGAGAACTCGGCCGCCACCGAGGAGCTCTCGGCCTCCGCCGAGGAGATGACCGCGCAGGTGCAGGAGGACACGGAGACCACGCAGCAGCTCGACCAGATGGCAGACGCGCTGCGCGACCAGGTGGCCGCGTTCAAGCTCAACCGCGAAGTGGAGCGCGTAGTCGGCATGACCTCGCGGCGCGACGCGGCGCAGCCGCCGCGTCGCGCACCGCAGCAGGCGGAGCGCCGCGCACGCGGCGCTCCGCCTGGGACAAGCGAAACGCATCGGCGGGAGGCTTTGATGCAGCACATCGATCACACGCTGAGCGTGCGCACGTCGCGCCGGCTCTTCGGCAAGCGCGCGGCGCGCGTGCTGCTCGGCGGCAGCGCCGCGCTCGGCATCGTCACATGCGGGGGCGCGGTGCCGAAGGAGGAGTTCACGCAACTGCAGAGCGACGTCAACAAGCTCGAAGGCGATGTGACAAAGCTCAGCGGAGGTGAGGCCGCCGCGGGCGCAAAGGACGCGCACGGAGCGACCACGACGGGCGCCAAGGCCACCGCGAAGGCCTCGGCGGCGGCCAAGGACGCGCACGGTGCAAGCGCACCGCACTTCGCGTACGAGGGCAAGGACGGGCCGGCGGACTGGGCAAAGCTCGCGCCGGAGAATGCGGTGTGCGGCTCGGGCGCGACGCAGTCGCCCATCGACATCGCGTACACGCAGCCTGGCGCCGGCGGGCGCACGGTCATCAAGTGGCAGCCCCCAGCCGCGCTCGAGGTCGCGAACAACGGCCACACCATCCAGACGAACATCGCCGACGGCGGGTCGATCGAGATCGACGGCGTGACGTACAAGCTCGCGCTGTTCCACTTCCGCGCGCGGTCCGAGCACACGCTGAACAGCCGGCAGTTCGCGATGGAGACGCACTTTGTGCACAAGAGCGAGAAGGGCGACCTCGCGGTGATCGGAGTGCTGCACGGCGCCGGCACCGAGAACCAGGCGCTGTCGCCGATCTGGGCAGCGCTGCCGAAGAAGGCCGACGAGAAAAAGGTCGTCCGGGGCTTCGACCTGCTGAGCGTGCTGCCGCGTGAGCGGCAGATGTTCCGCTACGCCGGCTCGCTCACCACTCCGCCGTGCACCGAAGGCGTGCGCTGGCAGGTGATCCAGACGCCGACGTCCGTGTCGCCCGCGCAGGTCGGCGCGTTCCTCGAGCTGTTCAAGGCGGGCAACGCCCGCCCGGTGCAGCCGCTCAAGGCGCGCGACGTGCTGAAGGAAGGCGCGTAAGCGTCGGCGGCCTGCCGCAACCCGGTAGTCCAGCGAGGGCGTCCGGTCTGCGCCTCATCCGCTCCAGGTGAGCGCGTGCTCCGGCTCTACGGTTACGACGACGCGCTGCTCGGCGCGCAGGCGGCGCAGCACCTCGGCATCCGTGCCGGACTCGCCGTCCGCGTACTTGTCCCCGAGCGCCCGCGCGAGCGCGACGAGCGCGCCGTCGCCGTCCTCGACGCTCGCGCAACCCTCGATGATCACCGAGCGGTTGCCGAGCGTGTCGTCGATGACGAGCGTGACGTGGGGCGTCTGCTGCAGCAGGCGGTACTTCACGCGCGTGCGCGTGATCGAGATGCGAAAGCGCGCGCCGTCGTAGACGAACCACACGGGCGTGGCGTGCGGCGGGCGCTCCGCGCCGCGGCCGATGCAGAGCACGGCGTTCCGGGGCTCCGCGAGGAACGCCTCGAACGCGCGGGGAATGGCGGCCGGGGGCATCGGCGGGCCTGCTCCTGGGCGCGGGACAGCACAGCGTACACTTTAGGCGTGCAACAGTACGAGCCGCCACGGCACACGCCGCAGGGGAGCTGGCGCGAGATCCTCTCCTTCAGCGTGATCGCGTGGTCGATCGTCGCGCCCGTGGTGCTGGTGGTGCTGGCGATCATGGCGCTCGTCGCCGTCGCGCTGTGGCTGGCGACCGCCCACCCGCTGCTCGCGCTCATCCCGGTCGGGCTGCTCACCGCGGGCTTCGGCGCCGCCGCGTGGCGCGACCGCCGCAATCAGGCCCGCCTCGAGGCCGAGCTCGCCGCCGACCCGCCCTCGTCGCGCCGGAGCAGACGCTAACCGCCTCGTTCGCATCGCCTTGCCGAGGCGTGCGGTAGACTGGCGTGATGGCAGACGTCCGGCAGATCGCGCGCGCGCGGCTCGCCCGCGAGCAGGGCTACACGGTCAAGGATTGGGGCGGCCGCATCCCCGTCGCGATCGTCTACCCCAACTCCTACTATCTCGGCATGTCGAACCTCGCGCTGCAGACGGTCTACCAGCTGCTCAACGCGTACCCGGACGTCGTGTGCGAACGCGCCTTCTACGACCCGCCCGGCATGGGCGGGCGCCATCCCGCGCCGGTCGTGGCGATGGAGTCGCAGCGCCCGCTCGGCGAGTTTGCGGTCGTCGCTTTCACGCTGTCCTACGAGTTCGACTACTTCAACATGGTGCAGGTGCTGCGCTCGGCCGGCATCCCGCTCTACGCCCACGAGCGCGACGAGCGCCACCCGCTCGTGATCGCCGGCGGCGCGTGCATGCTCACGAACCCCGCGGGCGTCGCGCCGTTCCTCGACGCAGCGGTCGTCGGCGAAGGCGAGGAGGTCATCCCAAACCTCGTCGCGCTGTGGCAGGACCTGCTCGAGGGCCCGCGCGACGCGCTGCTTGGCGAGCTCGCGCGCATCCCCGGCGTCTACGTGCCGCAGCGCCCGCCCGGCGGTCCCGTCGAGCGCCAGTGGGTGCACGATATCGCACGCACCGAGGCGTACTCGACGGTGCTCACCGAGGACACTGAGCTCTCGAACATGACGCTGATCGAGGTGGCGCGCGGCTGCGGGCGCGGCTGCCGCTTCTGCATCGCGGGCTACGTGTTTCGCCCGCCGCGCTACCGCCCCGCCGAGGCGCTGCTCAACATCGTCGAGCACTCGCTGCAGCACACGCCGCGCGTGGGGCTGCTCGGCGCGGCCGTCGCGGACCACCCGCAGCTGCCGGAGCTCGTCGTGGGCGCGCACGAGCGCGGCGCGCGCGTGTCGGTGTCCTCGCTCCGCGTCGACAACCTCGAACCGCGCGTGCTCGCCGCGCTCGCGGCCGGCGGCACGAAGACCGTCACCGTTGCGCCCGAGGCAGGCTCCGAGCGCATGCGCCAGGCGGTGAACAAGGGCGTGACGGAGGAGCAGGTGCTCGCCGGCGCCGCGATGGTCGGCGAGTCAGGCGCGGCGCGCTTCAAGCTGTACTTCATGATCGGCCTGCCCGGCGAGGACGACGACGACGTGTATGCGATCGCGCGGCTCGGCAACCGCATCAAGGAGCGCGTTGACGCCGCGGGCAACGGCACGCGCGTCGTGCTCTCGGTGAGCCCGACCGTCGCAAAGCCGTGGACGGCGTACCAGTTCCAGCCGCAGTGGGACCCCGCGTTGATCAAGCGCCGCCAGGGCATCCTCAAGCAGCAGCTCGCCTCCGGCATCGAGCTGCGCACCGACTCGCCTCAGACCGCACGCATCGACGACGTGCTGTCGCGCGCCGACGCCCGCCTCGCGCCGATGCTCGCCTCGATGCCCGACAACTCACTCGCGAGCTACAAGCGCGCGATCGCGGAGCACGGCCTCGACGCCCCCCTGCCGTGGGAGGGCGAACGCCCGCCGTGGTACGTCATCGACGTCGGCATGACGGAGCGCTTCCTGCTGCGCGAGATGGACAAGCACGAGCGCACCCGCCGCACGATCCCCTGCCCCCCGCCCGAGGTGGGTTGCAAACTCTGCGGGGTCTGTTAGCGGGGGCCAGCTCCGACTACAAGAGGCCGGCCAGCGAGTCAGCCAGGGGGCTCAGGCCGTCTGTGGCAGCTTGGAGGTTCGCCGCTGCGTCGTCGAGATTGCCGACAGCCGAGACACTGAGTGCCAAGGCTTTCGCCGTTCCTCTGATCTCGCCGAGACTGAGAAGCGCTTGACGTCGTCCTTCACTTCGCGACTTGTCGTCAGGCACGGTCCTGGACATCAGGGTTCGCAGCTCGTCGATCGAAAGATATCGCCAAGAGTTGTGGATCGGTGCGTCCAGCTGATCACGCGGCGGCTTCTTGATCCTGCTGGTGGTCTCGCTCGATGAGCACTCCCTTCTCGAACGTAGAGCCGACGCGGACGAGCGCGACCAGGTGTGGGCCGTTCACCGCACGCCAGCGCTACTGAGCAGACTCGATCAGCTTGAACGCCACCGCCAGCCCCGCGGGCCGCGGCCCGCAGCCCGCAGCCCGCAGCCCGCAGCCCGCAACCCGCAG
>VGPB01000134.1 GCA_016875695.1 Chloroflexota bacterium
CGCGCTGCGCGCCGCCGGCGCGACCCACGTCGCGAACACGCTCTACGACGTGCACGCGCTGCTGCTCGGCCCGCGGCGCAGCCCCCCCGAGCACGGGGTCGTGGCGGATGCGTAGCGACACGCTCGAAGTCACCGCCAGCGCGCGGCTGTACGGGGACACGCACATCCTCTGGCTCGCCATGCCCGCGTCCTACCAGGCCGCGAAGCCCGGCCAGTTCGTGATGGCGTACATCGGCGAGCACACGGACCCGCTCACGGGGCGCGCGCTCTCCATCCATCGCACGCGCGCGGGCGCACAGGGCCCCGAGTTCGCGCTGCTGTTCGATGTCGTCGGGCGCGGAACGGACTGGCTCGCGCGCCGCGAGCAGGGCGATGCCGTGCGTATCGTCGGGCCGCTCGGGCGCGGCTTCGAGCCGCAGCCGCGCGTCCAGCGCATGCTGCTCGTCGGCGGCGGCATCGGCTGCGCGCCGCTCATCTGGCTCGCCGATCGCCTAACCACCGAGGGCCGCGAGGTGACGCTGCTCCTCGGCGGCCGCACCGCGGCGCAGATCTTCCCCCCGTCACTCCTGCCACCCGACGTCGAGGTAATCGTAACGACGGAGGACGGCTCGCTCGGCCGCCGCGGCCTCGTCACCGCGCCCTTCACCGAGCTGCTCCCCTGGTGCGACGAGCTCTTCACCTGCGGCCCGCCCGCGATGTTCGAGGCCCTGCACGGTCTGCTGCGCCAGAGCGGCCTGCGCAAGCCCGCGCAGGCGCTCTTCGAGCAGACCATGGTCTGCGGCATGGGCATTTGCTACTCGTGCGCAATCTTCCCCCGCCGCGGTGGCGTGCGATTGGTATGCCACGACGGACCGATGTTCGACCTGAGGGACATATACTGAGGGCCATGTTCCACCTGGCGCTGCTGCCGCAGTACCTGATCGTGGGCGTCGCCATCGCCTTCGGCGTACTGCTCGGCGTGCGCGTGCTCGACGCGCGGCCGCCGTGGCTCGGCTGGCTCTTCGGCTTCAGCAGCGGGCTCATGGTCGGCGCCTACATCGCCGCCATGACCACAGGCATCCCGCTCGTCGGCTCTGGTCGCAGCTTCCGCACCCCGCCCCGGGCACAGCAGCACGCCCCCGACGGCGGCGACGAGCCGGACGCGACGCATGCCACCGACTGGATCGACGAACTCGAGGCCGAGCTCCGCAAGCGCTAGCGCGCGCCCTGGCGAGCGCAGTCCTCACACGCCGCGCCAGTCGCGCCTCACCCAGATGATCGCACCGACGCTGTGCGGCCCCCAGACGACGCCTCGGCGGCGCGCACTCGAAAGCGCACGAAGCGGGACCTCCCGGGCGGGGGCGTGGGGGCGAAGCTCCCACAAACAAGGGTGGCGGGCGGTCTTCCGGCCCGAAGGGCCTCAACTGCTCCTGCGCGGCGCCAGCACCTGAACCTCAACCAGCGCGCCGCGCTAGCGCAACAGGTGCGCGATCGATCCCACCTCGATGTAGCGGTCCGCGAGCGCTCGCATCTCCGCCGAGGTGCTGCCCGCGAACGCGACCACCTCGACGCGCACGCCCTTGTTCTGAATCGCCTGCACCACGCCGGCAAAATCGGAGTCGCCGGACACGATCGCCATCACGTCCAGGCGGTCGGCCATCGTCAGCATGTCCACGGTCATCTCGACGTCGAAGTTGCCCTTGATCGAGCCGTCGGCGAAGCGCTTCAGCGGCTTCGTGACGATGCGGTACTCGTACGGCACGAACGGCGCGACGAAGCGCTGCTGCTGCACCGGCTCGTTCGGGTTGTCCGAGACCGGCGCGTACGCGGTCGCCCGCACCAGTTCGCGCCCCTCGCCGAGGAACTGCAACAGCCGCCCCATGTCCGGCGCCTCCCCGCGCTCGGCGCCGTACAGCAGGTTCGGCACGTCCACGAACACGCCGAGCCGCGCGCGCCGCGCGCTGCGCTCCACCTGCTCCTGCAGCAGGCGCAGCCCCACGCGCACCTCCTCGAGCAGCGCAGCCACGTCCGCGGTACCGTCGGCGCGCGCCGCGCGCGCGCTCGCGCGCCGGCGCGGAGCCGGTGCCGCCGCCTCGGGCGTCGCCGTCGCCGCCTCGCCGTTCGCGGCCGGGGCCTGCGCTGCGCGCGCCGGCCTCCGCGCGACGATGCGCGGCGCGTCGTCCTCCACACCGACCGCTAGCCGCGCCGGCTCGCGGGCCGCGCCGTCGCGCGGCGCGTCGCCCTCGGCGGCGCGCCCGCCGCGTCCTCGACCGCCCCGCGTGCCGCGCCTCCTACGCGCGCCCTCCGCCGCCCCCTGCGCCTCTGCCGGCTCGTTCCGTTCCATCGCGCTCACTACGCCACCGCTCCCATGTCACTCGCATACCGCAGCACGGAGCAGCGCGCCGCTACCTGCTCCGCCAGCCGGAGGAACGCCTGCGCGGCGTCCGACTCCGGCGCGCCGACTACCACCGGCACTCCGCTGTCCGCGCCCTCGCGGATCGCCGCGTTCAGCTCCAGCTCCCCGAGGAACTCGATGCCCAGCTCGTCCGCCGCCTCGCGCGCGCCGCCACGGCCGAAAATCTCCGAGCTCATGTTCTCGACGATGCCGAAGATCGGCACACCCATGCGGTCGAACATCCCCACCGCCTTCGTCGCGTCCTCGATCGCCACGCGCTGCGGCGTCGACACGATCACCACGCCCGCGATCAACGCGTCCTGCGCCATGGACATCGAGGCATCGGAGGTCCCGGGCGGCAGGTCCACGATCAGGTAGTCCAGCTCGCCCCACTCCACATCGTGAAGCAGCTGGCGCACCCCGGAGCCGATCATCGGGCCGCGCCACACCACGGGCGTCCCCTTCTGGAGCACAAAGCCGATGGACAGCGCGCGCACCCCGTGTGCCTCGATCGGGCGCAGGCCCTCGCGGCCCTCCGCGAGCACCCCCTGCTCGATGCCGAGCATCGTCGGCAGGTTCGGCCCGGTGATGTCCGCGTCGACGATGCCGACGCTCGCGCCCAGCTGCGCGAGCGCGACCGCAAGATTCGCCGCCACCGTCGACTTGCCGACGCCCCCCTTGTTCGAGGCGACCGCGATCACGTTCTTCGCGCCCGCGATCGGCTTCGGGCCGCCCTCGCGCACCGCCGCGCCGCGCACCTCGGCGCCCCAGCGCACCTCCAGTTCGTCGATGCCGGACACGCGCTCAAGCGCCGCGCGCACGTCGCGGTCGATCGTCTCCCGCAGTGGACACGCCGGCGTCGTCAGCACGAGCTCGAAGCTCACGCGCCCGCCCTCGACGGCGAGCTCGCGCACCATCCCGAGCGACACGATGTCGCGATGCAGCTCGGGGTCCTGCACCGCCTTCAGCGCGCCGAGCACGGCTTGCCGGTCAGGCATCCCGCCCTCCTTATGTTGGTCGTTCGTGTCCGGGCCTGCGGTAGAGGCAGCGCCTTGGCCTGTGGTGGCCCGCGGCACGCCGCGTCAGGTCGCGCGCGCCTGCCACAGCGGATGTGTACCCAGTATACGCGGGTGCTCCGTTGCGGGCAGGCTCCGCGCGCGCGCCAGCCCGCCGGACGCCCAGGCGCGAGCTTTACATCTAATTAATGAAGAAAAGCTTGACCCGTAATGTCGCGACCCGTAGATTTGACGGGCCCCACCAATAGCGAGCGCTACGGCGTCGCCTCCCCTCTCGAGGGGGCGCGAGGGGCAAGGAGGTTGCACATGATAAGCCAAGCACCCGAGCGCACGGCCGTTCCCGGCACCTGCGTCCACCACTGGGTGATCGACACCCCCAGCGGCCGCGAGAGCACCGGCCGCTGCAAGCGCTGCGGCACCACCCGCAACTTCGCGAACTCCACCGAGAGCGTGATGTGGGAGAAGACCAACACCCTGCGCAACTCGCTACGCTCCGGCGTCCGCGTCTCCAAACCGTCCGAGATCCTGCTCTCCGACGAGGTCTCGCCAGACGAATAGCGGGCGCCGCCACGCCCGACCCGAGCACGGCGCCCGCCACGGGCGCCGTGCTCGCTTCCGGCACCGCGCCACGCTCGCGTCGCGCCTCCCGTATGATCGCAGGCGGAGGTGTGCGCGTGCCGGCTCCGTCGCTCGACCTCGGCCTGACCATCGCGGCCGGCAGCAAGCGCGAGCTGCGGCTCCGCAACCCCGTCATGGTCGCCTCGGGCACCTTCTCCAACGGCCTCGAGTTCGCGCGGCGCTTCGACGTAGACACCCTCGGCGCCATCGTCTCGAAGGGCACCACGCTGCGCCCCCGCCGCGGCAACCGGACGCCGCGCACCGTCGAGACCCCGAGCGGGCTCATCAACTCGATCGGCTTCCAGAACGTCGGCGTCTCCGCGCTCATCGCTGAGGTCGCCCCCGTCTGGGCCCGCTGGCGCGTGCCCGTGCTCGTCAACATCATGGGCGAGACCGTCGCCGAGTACGGCCGCCTCGCCGCGCGCCTGGACGATGTCGACGGAGTCGCCGCCCTCGAGGTCAACGTCTCCTGCCCCAACGTCGAGGCCGGCGGCATGGAGTACGGCCAGGACCCCGCGCTCGCCGCGCAGGTGGTGCGCGAGGTGCGCCGCCACTCCGACCTGCCCATGGTCGTGAAGGTCACGCCCGCAGTCACCGACATCCGCCCCATCGTCACCGCTATCACCGACACGGGCGCCGACGCCATCACCGTGATGAACACCGTGCCCGCGCTCGCCATCGACGCGCGCGCGCGGCGCCCGGTACTGCCCACCGTCTTCGGCGGGCTCTCCGGCCCCGCCATCAAGCCGATCGCGCTGCGCGCCGTCTACCTCGCCGCCTCCGCCACGCACCTGCCGATCCTCGCCGCCGGCGGCGTCAGCAGCGGCCTCGACGCCGTCGAGTTCCTGCTCGCCGGTGCCTCCGCCGTCCAGGTCGGCACCGCGACCTTCCGCGATCCCGCCGCGCCCTGGACCGTGCTGCGCGAGCTCACCGAGTGGTGCGAACGCGAAGGCGTGCGCGACCTGCGCGAGCTCGTCGGCGCGGCGCGCCGCCGCGATTGACCGGGCGGCCGATGCGCACGCCACGCTCGCTCCGCCTGCCGCTCGACGTGCGCATGCTCGCGTGGCTCCCGCTCGCGCTACTCGCCGGCGGCGCGTGGTTCCTCGCGGCCACGCGCATCATGTACCGCCTCGGCGCGCCGGACGCCGCCGCCGGCGTCGGGCTGCTCGCCGCGATCGCCGTCGTCGTCTCGCTCGCGCGCTGGACCGCGCTCGACGCCGCCCGCGCCAGCCGCGCGCGCCTCGTCTGCCCGCGCT
>VGPB01000135.1 GCA_016875695.1 Chloroflexota bacterium
CGCCCGAGAGCGGCGGCTGGCTAGCGCTCCGGCGTGCGCCGCAGCGTCGAGCCGGGGTGGGGCGGCGCGCTCGCGCGCGGCGGCGCCGCGGGTGGCGACGGCGGCTCGCTCGTCGCGGCGCCATCGAACATGTAGCCGACGCCGCGGAACGTCTTGATCAGCGGGTGTGCGTCGTCGGTCTCGAGCTTGGAGCGCAGCCGCGACACCCACACGCGCAGGTACTGCAGGTCGTCGCGGTACTCGGGCCCCCACACCTTGCTGAGGATCTCCGCGCTTGCGAGCAGCTTGCCGGCGTTGCTCGCGAGTTGCTGCAGCAGGTTCCATTCCGTGCGCGTGAGCGCGATCATCTTGCCCGCGCGTCGCACGACGCGGCGGTCGAGGTCGATCTCCAGGTCGTCGACGGTTACGCGATTGGCCGCGCCGGGGTCGTCGGTATGGCGTGCGCGGCGCAGGATCGCGTACGCGCGGGCGCTCAGCTCCTCCGGGTTGAACGGTTTCGTCAGGTAGTCGTCGGCGCTCTGCAGCAGGCCCCGGATGTTGTCACCGTCGGTGCCCTTGCCGGTGAGCAGGATGATCGGTGTCGTGCTGCGCTCGCGCAGGCGTCGCATTACCTCGAGGCCGGAGATGTCGGGCAGCATGACGTCGAGCACGATCAGGTCGGGGTGCTGTTCGTCCGCCAGGCGCAGCGTCTCCTCGCCGTTGGTGGCGGTGATCACCTGCAGGCCCTGGCTCATGAGCTCCGAACGCAGCAGCTTGAGGATGCTCGGGTCGTCATCGACCGCAAGGACCAGCGCGTGCGCGGTACTTGTCATACGTTCCCAACCCTATGCAGGCCCACCTGCGCAGCGCCTGTGGAGTGCGCGCGCAGCTAAGCCGGCGCGCCGTCCCAGGTGCACTACTGCGACCGCGCATCGCCGCACGACCCGGCCGCCGATTGTGTCGGCGATACTGACGCGGCTGTCAACTGGCACGCGCGTCGCGTCAGGAGCGGCGCTGAATCAACGGCACTCCTTCGCGCCGCGTCATGCGGCGAGGGGGCGACTCTAGTCCGCGCGCGGCCCGCGAGCAAGACGCGCGCATGCCGACACCGGGGGGGGGCGATGCCCGGAGCACCCGATGCGACCACGCCGCTTGCCGCGCTCGCGGCCGAGGTCGTGCGCTGCGAGCGCTGCCCGCGCCTCGTCGCGTGGCGCACGCAGGTCGCGCGCGAGCGTCGCGCCGCGTACCGCGACCAGCCGTACTGGGGCCGCCCGCTGCCCGGCTTTGGCGACCCGCAAGCGCGCCTGCTGATCGTCGGGCTCGCGCCGGCAGCGCACGGCGGCAACCGCACGGGCCGCATCTTCACCGGCGATCGCTCCGGCGACTGGCTCTACGGCGCGCTGCATCGCGCCGGCTTTGCCAACCAGCCGACGAGCGTCGCGCGCGATGACGGCCTCGCCCTGCGCGACGCGTACGTGACCGCCGCCGTGCGCTGCGCGCCGCCTGCCAACCGCCCGACGCGCGAGGAGCGCGCCGCCTGCGCCCCCTACCTCGCGAGCGAGCTCGCGCTGTTCGAGCGCTGGCGCGTGCTGGTCGCGCTCGGCGGTGTCGCCACCGAGTCGGCCGCCGCGCTGCTCTGCGTCCGGCCGCGGCCGCGCTTCGGGCACGGCGCGGAGCAGGCGCTCGCGGGTGGGCGTACGCTGCTGTGCTGCTACCACCCGAGTCAGCAGAATACGTTCACCGGCCGGCTCACTCGCCCGATGTTCGACGCCGTGTTCGAGCGTGCGCGGGCGCTGCTGGCCGCTGCGGCTCCCGGCGAGTGACCTTGACGCGCCGTGCGCGCCCGCGGGATGGTGCATGCATGGACGTGGCGAACGAGCTCATGGTGCGCGGCATCGTCGTCGGCGTGTTCCAGGAGAACTGCTGGGTCGTCGGCAACCGCCGCACCGGCGAGGCCATCTGTATCGATCCCGGCGACGAGCCCGTCGAAGTGCTGGCGCTCGCGCGCGACCTCGGCGTGCAGATCAAGCTGATCGCGAACTCGCACGGCCACCTGGACCACGTGCTGGGCGTGCATGGCGTGCACAGCGCGACCGGCGCGCCCTTCCTGCTGCACGAGGGCGACCTGGGGCTGGTCACTGAGGGCTGGCAGGAGGGCGCCCTGCGCATGGGCTTCGACATTGCGCAGGGCCCGCCGCCGCCCAGCGGCTTCGTGCGCGCGGGCGACGTCGTGGAGGTGGCGGGCCTGCGCCTGCGGGTGCTCGGTACGCCGGGCCACACCCCGGGCAGCGTCAGCTACTACGCCGACGAGGGCCTCCTGTTCAGCGGCGACACGCTCTTCCGCGAGTCGATTGGGCGTACGGACATGCCGGGCGGCGACTATGGGCAGGAAATGACCAGCATCTGCGACCAGCTGCTGACGCTGCCCTCGGATACGCTCGTGCTGCCCGGGCACATGCAGGAGACGACGGTCGGCTACGAGCGCGAGCGCAACCCGTTCGTGCTGGACTGGCTGCGCCGCAAGGCCGAGACGCGCTAGCCGCGTCGCATATGTCTCGAGCGCCTCGAATGCTACGCGACGCGTTAGCGCACGCGACGTAACGGTGCGCGTGCTCGCGCAGCGCCGCTTCGCCCGCTGGTCGCGCGTGACATGGATGTGATACCAACGCACCGCGAACAGGAAGCGTTGGAGGGAGCGAGCGTGGCCAAGGGTGTGGGTCTGCTACGGAACAAGTACGCCGTTGTTGGCATCGGCGAGACCGAGTTCTCACGCAACTCCGGGCGCACGACGCGTGCCATGGGCGCCGAGGCAGTGCGCAAGGCGATCGACGACTCCGGCCTCGATTATGACTCCACGAGCTGGGGCGTGACCTGTTACGCCGCCGGCGGCGATGCCGCCGGGTCCGAGACCATCTGCTCCGACGTCGGCATCCGCCTCGACTGGCAGGCCGACACCGGCGGCGGCGGCTCCTCGACCGAGACGCTCATCCCGATCGCGCTCGGCGTGCTCGAGTCCGGCGGCTGCGACGCGATGATCATCTACCGCTCGATGAACGGCCGCACCGGCCTGCGCATGGGCGGCAACGCCGCCACCGGCATGCGCCAGATCGCGCCGTGGATGCCCGTGCAGGGGCAGAGCAACCTCGCCGCCGGCATCTACGGCATCGCCAGCCCGCTCAACACCTTCGCGTTGACTGCCGTGCGGCACATGTATGAGTTCGGCACCACCTCCGAGCAGCTCGCGCACGTCAAGGTCGCGCACAGCCAGCACGCCTCGAACAACCCCAAGGCCTACTATAAGCAGCGGCTCACCGTCGACGACGTGATGAATAGCCGCTACATCGCGCGGCCCTTCCACCTGCTCGACTGCTGCGTGGAGACGGACAACGCCGTCGCGGTCGTGATCACGGACACCGAGCGCGCGAAGAGCCTCAAGCACCGGCCCGTGGCCATCAAGGGCAGCGCGGGTCGCGCCCACAAATGGCGCCCCGACTACCACTTCAACGACGGTCCCATCAACCGCGTGGCCGGCTTCTACACCGGCCCCATCGCCTTCTCTAACGCGGGCGTTGGCCACGACGACATCGACGCGACCGGCTCCTACGACGCGTTTACGTTCACAGCCATGCTGCAGCTGGAGGCCTACGGCTTCTGCCCGCTCGGCGAGGGCGGCAATTACGTCTCCGACGGCACGATCTTCCTCGGCGGCCGGCGGCCGAACAACACGTCGGGCGGCCACCTCTGCGAGACCTACACACACGGCATGAACATGGTGATCGAGAACGTGCGCCAGCTGCGCGGCGAGGTGGACGATTACTGCCCGGGCGCCGCGCAGGGCCAGCACAGCTACGACTACTCCGAGGGCAAGTGCCGCATGCTGCGCGACCCCAAGCACACGATGAACCTCGGCTGGGCGCAGCCCGCCACCGGCTCCGCGCTCATCATGACGAACCAGATCTAAGCGCCGCGCGAAGGAAGGCCAGCAACACATGCCGAAGTGGCTCGACGCCGAGGTGGTCATCCCGGACAACGACCACGAGAACCGCAGGTTCTTCGAGGAGCAGGCCGGCGGGCAGCTGCGCCTGCCGCACTGCCAGAGTTGCGACATGATGCACTACCCCGTGCGCCCCATGTGCCCGGACTGCCGCAGCGCGGACATCGACTACAAGACCGTGTCTGGCAAGGGCACCATCCACTCGTACTTCGTGCTCACCGAGCCGATCCACCCGGCGTTCTACCCGCACCGCGACGCCCCCGTCGCGCTCATCGAGCTCGACGAGCAGCGCGGCGTCAGCAAGGGCGGCGATCGCACCGTGCAGCCGGCCGAGTTCCGCGCGCTGCGCCTGGTCGGCAACATCCTCAGGGAGGACGGTTCGTTCGAGGACCCCGCGCAGGTCGGTATCGGCAAGCGCGTGCAGCTGAAGATGATGGACCTCGGCGACGGCTTCGGGCTGCCGCAGTGGACGCTCGCCGACGAGCCACCCGAGGGTCGCGTCTGGCAGGTGCCCGGCGGCTAGTCCATGCGCTACGTCGGCGCGCGAATAGCCGGAGGCCCCGCTCCCGCGAGCGGGGCCTCCGCGTGAGAGGCGGAGTGCGATGCAGGTGATTCACGCGGCGGAGGGCGACACGGTGGAGCGTACCGGCCAGCCGCTGTTCATCGGGCAGGTCTGGGGGCGCGCACTGGCGGCCGCTGAGAACAGCGCCGACTACGCGCTCAACGTCGTGCAGTTCGCCGCCGGTGCGCGCACGCGCATGCACGCGCACTCCTCGGACCAGCTGCTCTTCGTCGTGTCCGGCATCGGCGAGGCTGGCACGCCCGACGCCGTCTACCGCATCGCCTCCGGCGATACCGTGCTCGTGCGGGCCGGCGAGGCGCACTGGCACGGTGCCGGCGATACTGGCTCGCCCATGGCGCACCTCTCGATCACGCGTGTCGGCTCGGAAACCACGATCCTCTAGCCGCGCGTGTTACGGCGAGCCGGACTCGCTGCGCAGCAGCAGCACCACGCTGCCGAGCACGAGCGCGTAGACGACGAGGGCGACGCCGTCGTTGAGGAAGAACGCCGGGTTGATGGTGAGCGCCAGGCTCAGCCCGCCCAGCAGGTAGAGCACCACGAACACCAGCACCGGCAGCAGCTGGCGGGGCGTCGGCGGGCTCTCGGCCGCCGGCGCGCGCGGACGCGTGCGTGCCCACAGCTGCGACGCGCGGCGCAGGCGCGGGCGGGGCTCGCGGCGCCATGGGTCCGCCAC
>VGPB01000136.1 GCA_016875695.1 Chloroflexota bacterium
TGCGGGGGCGGCGGGGCCTGGAGCCCACCGCGCGGGCCGGGGCCCTCGCCCTTGGCGCCTGCGCCGCCTGGCCCCGCGAGCGGTGAGCCGCCTCCCGGCGCCTTCGCCCCGCTGGCCGCCGCCTGCGACAGCAGGAAGATGCGGTCGATCTTCTCACCCGACACCGACGTCTTCTGCACGCCGCCGCGGTAGACGATGATGTAGTTCTCGTCGCGCAGCACGCGGCGCAGCAGCTGGTCGAGCGGGACGTCCCGCATCGACGCCGTGATCTGGGAGCTGAAGGTGTCGGGAGCTTCGATCGTGAAGCCAGCCCGCTGGCCGATCTCGGTCAGGATCTGGACGATCGGGGTCGCGCTGGCATCGAGCGAGTAGCCCTGGGCGCTGTGGCTGACGAGCGGGGCGGCGTCGTCCTGGGCGCGCGCCGCGGAGGCGAGCAGAGCCGTCGCCGTCAGGACGCAGACGAGCGCGTGTCGCGTCGTCCGGCCGAGGTTCACGCAGCTATTCGGTCGCATCGTTCGAAGGTCCGTTCTCCGAAGTTCCGTTCCCCACCCGCGAACGGCGCGGACTGTAGCAGGCCAGCCGGGGCGCCGGAAACAGCGGAGACCGCTCAGAGGCCCCCGGCTGCGAGGCGGCGGTTCACCCAGCGGCGGTACATCTCGATCGGGTACGCCCCGGTCACGAACGCGTCGTCGCCTGCGACGTGCACCGAGGGAACGCCATTCATGCCGAGCCGGACGGCCTCGGCGTGCTCGGCGAGCGTCTGCTCGAGCAGGCTCGGCTCGGCCGCGCGCGCGAAATCCTGCTCCGGCAGCCCCGTCTCGAGCCAGATGGACCGCAACGTGGCCTGGTCGGTGACGTCCCGGCTGTGGCCGAAGTAGGCCTCGAGCAGCGCGCGGTGGATGCGTCGGAATGCGTCGCCGCCGAGCGACGCCGCGGCCTTCGCGACGAGGTGCGGCGGGATGCTGTGCGACGGCGGACCGGCGTCGCCCTGCCAGGTCTGGAACGTCCCCGCGTCCGGCTCGCCGCCCGGAGTCAGCCAGGAGCGCGTGTAGCTGCGGAACTTCTCGAGCGTGCGGCGCGGGTCGGGCTGCGGGCGGAGGAGGTAGGTCCGCCAGGTCAGCTCGACCGCTCCGCCGAGCTCCTCCTCGAGTCGCTCGAGGCGCACTGCGCCGTTGTAGCACCACGGGCAGAGGTAGTCGGAATAGACGACCAGTCGCAGCGTCGGCACGGCCGCGACCCTACCACGCGGCCGAGCGCCCGGCCCACGGCAGGCCGGCCGGCGCCGCACGGGGAGCGTTCCCGTCGCCCGAGGAGTGCGCCAGGGTCCCTCGGCCACGTGACACCCGCAACGACGAGGAACGGCCGGGGCGACCGGCCAGCACCGACCGCGCTCGCGGGTCGCCACGAGCTGCGGGGCGTGCTGGGCGCGGGGCGCAGCGGCCTCGTGTACCGCGCGTTCGACCGTCGCCTCGGGCGCGTGGTCGCGCTCAAGATGGTGCGGGCGCCCGACGCGGACGCGCTCTACCGTCTGAAGCGCGAGTTTCGCACCCTGGCACGGCTCGCCCATCCCAACCTGGTTTCGTTCTTCGACCTCGTCGTCGACGGTGGCGAGCGCTTCTTCACCATGGAGCTCGTCGAGGGCGCCGACTTCGTCGATGCGTTCCGCTCGCGCCTCGCAGCCGGCGAGCCCGCGACCGCGGTGCACGCGGATCTGCGAACGGCGCTGGTGCAGCTCGCGGGGGGCCTCGACGCGTTGCACCGCCGCGGCATGCTGCACCGCGACGTCAAGCCGGGAAACGTCCTGGTCACCGACGACGGCCGGGTCGTGCTGCTCGACTTCGGCCTGGCACTCGACGTCGGCGCCGACGACGAGGCGCTGCGCGGCACCGCGGGCACGATGGGCTATCTCGCGCCGGAGCAGATCGCGGGGCAGCCGGCGAGCACTGCCGGCGACTGGTTCGGCGCGGGGTTGATGCTCTACGAAGCGCTCACCGGTCGCTTGCCGTACGACGGGGCGACGCTGCTCGACGTGCTGTCCGGCAAGGCGTGCCCGCCGACGCCGCCCGGCGCGCTCGAGCCGCCGACGCCGCACGACCTCGAGGCGCTCGCGCTGGCGCTCCTCGAGCCGGACCCGGCCGGCGTCCGGTCGGCAGCGCCGTCGTGGCGCGGCTCGCGCATCCGGCCGAGATCCCGGCGGAGTGCGAGCCGCCGCCGACGCGCGGACCGCTCGTCGGCCGCGTCGCGGAGATGGCGGAGCTCGACGACGCGCTCGAGCGCAGCCGCTCGGGCGCGTGCGCGCTGCTGCTCCGCGGTGTGTCCGGGATCGGCAAGACCGCGCTCGCCGAGTCGTTCGTGCGGCACGCGGCGGCGGAGCGGGGCGCGCTGGTCCTGGCGGCCCGCTGTCACCCGTACGAGGCCATCCCATTCAGGGCGCTCGACGGCGTGATCGATGCGCTCGCGCGCCACCTCGCGCGCCTCGGCGACGATGCCGTCGAGCTGCTGCTGCCGGACGACGTCGCAGCGGTGCGGCGCATCTTTCCGGTGCTCGGCCGCGTGCCGCGCATCGCGCGCGCGGTCGCGCGCCGCGGCGCTGGCGTCGACCCGGCGATGGACCGGCAGGAGTCGTTCACCGCGCTCCGTAGCCTGCTGTCGCGGATCGCCGCGCACCGCCCGGTGATCCTCTGGATCGACGATGCGCACTGCGGCGATCGCGATAGCGCGGCCCTGCTGGGTGAGCTGCTGCGCGTGCCGGTGTCGTCGCGCATCCTGCTGCTGCTGTCGTTCGGCGAGGAGCAGGGCACGGCGGGCCCGCTGGTCGAGGCGCTCCGTGGAAGTGCCGCCGCGTCGCTCGAGCGACGGTCCGGGCGCGAGCTGCAGCTCGGGCCGCTGTCCGTCGACCACGTGGCGGCGCTGGTGCGCTCGGTGATCGGCGACGGCGCTCCGATCCCCGCCGAGCGGCTCGCCGCGGAGGCGCAAGGCAGCCCGCTGCTCGCGCTCGAGGTGGCGCGCGAGCTCGCCGAGCAGCGCACCACGGGCCGTGGCCGCATCGACCTCGAGGCGCCGAGCGTCGTGTCCGTGATCGCGCGACGCGTCGACCGGCTGCCGCAAGTCGCGCGCGACGTGCTCGAGCTGCTCGCGGTCGCCAGCGGTCCGCTCGACCGCGCGGTGGCGCGAAGGGCGCTCGGCGCAGCGCTCGCTCAGGGGCCCACGATCCGGGGAGAGCTCAATCTGCGGCCGGCGCTCGGCGTGGAACTCGATCCGCGACCTGAGCTCCGTGCGAAGCTCGATCCGCGGCCGGCGCTCGCGCTGCTGGACGCCCGCCGCCTCGCGCGCCCGGTGCCGCGCGGCGACGAGATGGCGGATGCGATCGACCACGACCGCATCCAGGAGGCGGTCCTCGCGCTGCTGCCGCCGATGCTTCGGCGAGCGTTGCACCTCAGCCTCGCGGGCGCACTCGGCAGCGCCGGCGACCCGCGCGTATTGGTGCACCACTACGAGCAGGCCGGACAGCACGAGCGGGCGGCGGAGCTGGCGCTGGCCGCGGGACGCCGTGCCGAAGACGATCTCGCCTTCGACCAGGCGGCCGAGCTGTACGCGCGCGCGCTGGCGCTCGGCACGGGCGTGGCTCCCGCCTGGGGGCTGCACGAGCGGATTGGACGCATGCTGACGCTTGCGGGACGCGCAGCGGAGGCGGTGGAGCACCTGGCAGCTGCCGCCGACGCGCTCGAGGCGACGGTGCCGTCCGACGCGCGGTCCGTGGCGCTCCGCAGGCGCGCCGCCGAGCACTACCTGCGGAGCGGCCGCTACGACGCCGGCCTCGCGGCGCTGCGCGCCTCCCTGCGGGCGAGCGCCGTGCGCTATCCGCGCACGGCGCCCGGTGCGGCGCTGTCCGCACTGGCGCGGCGGGCGCTGCTCGCGCTCGTGTCGCGCCTCGGCTCCGTGTGGGATCCGGCGTACCGCTTCGCGTCCGGTCGGGGCCCCGCGAAGACGGCCGCCGTGAGTGACCGGGAGCAAGAGCACCTCGAGCTGTACTGGTCGGCGACCGTCGGGCTGTCGTTGTTCGACGTCGTCCGCGCGGTCGACTTCCAGCTGCGACACACGCTCCTCGCCCGCCGCACCGGGGATCCGCGTCACCTCGCGCGTGCGCTCGCGACCGAGGCCGGGATCCTCGTGTGGGAGGGCGGCGCGCGCACGCGGGCGCACGCCCTGCAGATCCTCGACGATGCCGAGCGCCTGGCGACGTCCGTCGGCGACCCGGGCGTCGAGCTTCTGGTCCTGGCCGGGCGGTCCACCGTCGCCTTCGGCGCGCGGCGCTTCCGCGAGTCGCTGTCGTGGTGCGAGCAGGCGCTGCGACTCGGCCAGACACGGCACGTGGGCACGCCGTGGGAGACGGTGAACCTCGAGATCGGCGCGATCACCGCGCTGGTCGGCATGGGCGAGCTCGGCCGGTCGCGGACGCGGATCGTCGAGGCGCAGCAGCGCGCGCAGGAGTGGGGCGACATCTACGGCAGCGTGGCGCTGCGCGTAGGCACGGTGGCGTTCGTGTGGCGCACCGCCGACGACCCGGATCAGGTCCAACGACAGGTCGCGGAGGCGCGCGCCGCAGCTCCGCTGCCGCCCTTCCAGGCGTACTGTGCGGCCTATGCCGAGGCGCAGGCCGACATCTACGCCGGGAACGCTGCACGGGCGTGGCGGGCGACCGGGGCCGAGTGGTCCCGGCTGCGCCACCGGCTCTTGCTGAAGATCGAGGGGGTACGGCTCGACCTGCTCGAGACGCGTGCGCGCGCTGCACTCGCGCTCGCCGCGCAGCCCGGCTCGCAGCGCGCCGCGATGCTGCGCTTCGTGCGGCGCGCCGCGTGGCGCATGGCGCACCAGCGCGCCGACTGGATCCTGCCCTCGGTGAGCGCGCTGCGCGCGGGCGTCGCGTGGCTGCAGGGCGACCGCACCTCGGCGATCACCGGCCTCGGCGAAGCCGCGGCGGGCTTCGACCGGCTCGACATGCGCATGCACGCAGCCGCGGCGCGACTGCACCTGGCGCGCCTCGGCGTCGGCGAGCCCGTCGAGAGCTGCGCCGACGCCATGCGCCTGCTCGGCGCGGTGCACCCGCCGCGCCTCGCGGCGGCGCTGGTGCCGGGCTTTCCCGACCTCGAGCGCGCCGGGCGTCCGCCTGAAGCCGGCAGCGTCGCCGAGCGTCCGCCTGAAGCCGGCAGCGTCGCCG
>VGPB01000137.1 GCA_016875695.1 Chloroflexota bacterium
GCGGTGGAGGAAGGGCTGCGCTTCGCGATTCGCGAGGGTGGCCGTACGGTGGGCGCGGGCGTGGTCACCGGGGTGGTCGAGTAGCAACCGCCTGAGCGCGGGAAGGCAGGCGGGAACTGTGCCGAAGTCCAAGGGAGATCGCGAGCACATCACGCTCGCGTGCTCGAACTGCCGGTCGCGGACGTACCACACGGAGAAGAACCGGCGGAACGACACGGAGCGCATCGAGCTGAACAAGTACTGCCCGCGGTGCCGGCGCCACTCCGCGTATCGAGAGACACGCTGATGGGACGCGCGGCGCGGAGGCAGCAGGAGCGGAGCACGCGGCGGCAGCCGCGGCAGGCGCCGAGCCGTTCGATCGCGCCGACCGCGACGAGGCTGCCGGGCACGGCGCACGCGCCGCGCCGGCGCTTTGGGTGGCTGCGCGACATCCGCGACGAGCTGCGCAAGGTGACGTGGCCGACGCGCGCGGAGACGCTGCACCTGACGATGGTGGTGCTGGTGGTCTCGGCGCTGTTCGGCGCGCTGCTCGGCGCGGCGGACGTGGCGCTGAGCTGGGTCGTCGCGCAGACGATCCTGCGCTAGCGCGCCTGCGCTGCCCGGCGGGCATCCTCGAAGGAGCGGAACCCTGACGACACCACAGGTCACGGGACAGGACCAGGACGCGGTGCTGGCAGACGCCGAGGTGGCGGAGGCGCCGGACGACGGTCGCGCGTGGTACATCGTGCAGACGTACTCGGGGTACGAGAACAAGGTGAAGACCAACCTCGAGCAGCGCGTGAAGCACATGGACATGGGGCACAAGATCTTTCAGGTGGTGATCCCGACCGAGGAGGAGATCGAGATCCGCGACGGGCAGCGGCGCACGGTGCAGCGCAAGCTGTTTCCGGGGTACGTGCTGGTGCAGCTCGCGATGGACGACGAGTCGTGGTACGTGGTGCGCAACACGCCCGGCGTGACGGGGTTCGCGGGCGGCACGCAGGACCTAGAGCGGTCGCGGCCGACGCCGCTCGCGGACGAGGAAGTGGCGCGTATCGTGCGGCAGATGCACACGGCGCAGCCGCGCATCAACATCGGCTTCAAGGTGGGCGAGAGCGTGCGTGTGACGGATGGCCCGTTCGTGGACTTCGTCGGCCAGGTGGACGAGATCAACCTCGACAAGGGCAAGGTGCGTGTGCTGGTCTCGATGTTCGGGCGCGAGACGCCGGTCGAGCTGGACTTCCTGCAGGTAGAGAAGCAGTAGCGGCGCGATCGCGGCGCACGACGGGCAGGCGGTGAGGGCGGATGGCGAAGAAGGTACGCGCGGTGGTGACGCTGCAGATCCCGGCGGGGAAGGCGAACCCGGCGCCGCCCGTGGGCACGGCGCTGGGCCCGCACGGCATCAACATCATGGAGTTCTGCAAGACGTACAACGAGCGTACGGCGAGCCAGGACGGTCAGATCATCCCGGCGCAGATCACGATCTTTGAGGACCGCTCGTTCAGCTTCGTGCTGAAGACGCCGCCGGCGTCGGACCTGCTGCGGCAGGCGGCGGGCGTGAAGGCGGGCTCGGCGAATCAGCTGCGCACAATCGTGGGACGCGTGACGCACGACCAGGTGCGCGAGATCGCGCGCACGAAGCTGCCGGACCTGAACACGACGGACATCGAGCAGGCGGTGCGTAGTATCGAGGGCACGGCGCGCTCGATGGGGATCGAGGTGGTGTAGCGATGCCGAAGGTGAGCAAGCGAGTCGCGGCGGCGCGCGGGCTGGTGGAGGCGAAACGGCTGTACGAGCCGGCGGCCGCCGTCGCGCTCGTGAAGCAGGCGGCGACGGCGAAGTTCGACGAGACGGTGGAGCTGCACCTGCGCACGGGCCTGGACGGGCGGCACGCGGACCAGCAGATCCGCGGCTCGATCACGCTGCCGCACGGCCTGGGGCGCGTGATGACGGTGGTGGTGTTCGCGGAGGGTGAGGCGGCGGCGCTGGCGCTGCAGGCGGGTGCTGACGAGGTGGGCTCGGACGAGCTGATCCAGCGCGTGGCGGACGGCTTCACGGCGTTCGACGTGGCGCTGGCGCAGCGCGAGTTGATGGGTAAGGTGGGGCGGCTGGGGCGCATTCTGGGTCCGCGCGGGCTGATGCCGAACCCGCGCTCCGGCACGGTGCTAGAGACGGCCGACATCGCGCGCGGGGTGCGCGAGGCGAAGAGCGGGCGCGTGGAGTTCCGGCTGGACCGCACGAACCTTGTGCACGTGCCGATCGGCAAGGTGTCGTTCGACGACCAGCGGCTGATGGAGAACCTGGCGGCGCTGATCAACGAGATCGTGAAGGCGAAGCCGCAGGCGGCGAAGGGCCAGTACATCCGCGGCGTGACTCTGACCTCTACGATGGGGCCGGGCGTGCGCGTGGAGGTGGGCCCGGTGCTGGCGCTGGCGGCCGAGGCGTAGCAGACTAAGAGCCTGCGCCGCGGTCGACCGCGGCGCGGCGTGTTCGGCCGCGCAAGCCTCGCTGAGGCGGCGCGGGACCACCGCAGACCACGGGTCTCCGCTGGCCGGTGCCGTCTTCAGGGGACGGCCGGGGGCGGGTGAAGGGCCGGACGGCCGCCCGTGCAGGTGGGAGCTCGCGCGAGCGGCCGCCCGCCGGGCGGCGCGAGGCTCGCGCCCGCTCATCCACGTCGGCGGTGCGACACATGTGCGCGCGAGGGGCGCGGTGGGACGTGCGCACGCGCGGCGAGGATGGAGGTGGGATTGCCGACGGCACGCAAAATGAGCGAGGTGGCGGAGCTGCGGGCGCTGCTCGCGGACGCGGAGCTGGCGATCGCGGCCTCGTACCAGGGCATGCGGGACAGCGATCAGCGCGCGCTGCGACGCGCGCTCGCGCCCGGTGGCGCGCAGCTGCGCGTGGTCAAGAACACGCTGCTCAGGCTCGCCGCCGGTGAGCTCGGACGCAGCGACTATGCGGCGCTGGCCGAGGGGCCGACGGCGCTGGTAGTCACGCGGGGCGACCCGGTGGCGGCGGCGCAGGCCGTGGCGCAGTACCGGCGGGAGCACGCGAACACGCCGTTCCGCATTCGCGGGGCGGTGCTGGGCCGGGAGCGCGTGGACGCAGCGTATGTGGAGGACCTGGCGACGGTGCCGCCGCGCGAGGTGCTGCTGGGGCGCATCGCGGGCGGCTTGGTGAGCAAGGTCGCGGAGCTCGCCGGGCTCCTGCAGGCGACGACGCGCGAGTTCGCGGGGTTGCTGGAGGCGCGTGCGGCACAGCTGGAGGCGGAGCAGTAGGGCATCGCAGCGCTCGCAGCGGGCGAGCGCGCGATATGGCAGGGTGTGACGTCGGCGCAGCGCACGCGCCGCGCGGAAGGAGCGAACGATGGCGAAGGTAGCGGACGCGCTGGAGATCATCCGCGGCATGACGATCGTCGAGCTGCGCGACCTCAACAAGGCGATCGAGGAGGAGTTCGGGGTTACGGCGGCGGCGCCGATGATGATGGCTGCCGCACCCGGCGGCGGCGCTGCGGCGCCGGCGGCGGAGGTCGAGGAGCAGACGGAGTTCGACCTCGTGCTGACGAACTTCGGCGCGAACAAGATCAACGTGATCAAGGTCGTGCGCGAGCTGACCGCGTTGGGGCTGAAAGAAGCGAAGGACCTCGTTGAGGCCGCGCCGAAGACCGTCAAGGAGGCGATGCCGAAGGCGGACGCGCAGGCGGCGAAGGCGAAGCTCGAGGAGGCCGGCGCGGCCGTCGAGCTGAAGTAGCGCACGCGTAGCTCTGGCGCCGCGGCTTCGGACCGCGACGCGTGGTAGGCTCCTCGCATGGAATGCTTTCGCTGCGACCAGGCGGCCGAGCAGGAGTGCGCGCGCTGCGGCGTGCTGTACTGCGACGATCACGGCGACGGGCTGTGCGAGCGGTGCATGGATCCCGCGCTGGCGTTGCCGTCGTACCGCGTGTATCGCGGCTCGCTCGTGGCGCTGCTCGTCGGCAGCGTGTTCGCGGTGTGGCTGCTGCTGCGGCCGGTCGGTGGCGACGCGGACGCGCCGCCGGCGGCGCTTGCGGCGGTGGTCCCGAGCGCGACGGCGGCCGCGCGAGCCTCCGCGACGCCGACCGCGATGGCGACGCTCGAGGTGGCGGCGACGGCATTGCCCACGTCCACGGCGGTGCCGCGCGCGTACACGGTGAAGCCGGGCGACACGCTGTACGGGATCGCGGACCGGCTGCGCGGGAGCGTGCCGTTGCAGGAGTACATGCAGCGGCTGTTGCAGGCGAACAACCTGACGGAGAGCAGTATCATCAACGCGGGCAGCACGCTGCGGGTGCCGTGATGGACGACGAAGAAGGCGAGCTGCTGCACCGCCGCGAGGGCCATCGGGCCGGGGTGGTGCGCTCGGTGTGGGCGTACAGCGCGCTCACGGCCCTCGCGCTCGCGCTGCTGTTCGGCATCACGCTGCCGAGCCTGATCGGCGGGAGCGAGGGCGCGATCATCTCGGGCGCGGTGCTGGCGCTGTTCGCGTGGCTGTTCTTCCAGGAGGCGTACGGCGGGTGGCGCGACCTGCGCTCGGAGCCGGTGGAGACGCGCGGCGCGGTGCGGCGCACGTGGGCCAAGGGCACCGTGCTGTGGTTTTTCCGCTCGCACTACGTGCACGTGGAGCGCGTGGTGTTCGATGTGCCGCGTAGCACGTGGGCGGACTTGCAGGCGGGCGACGTGGTGCGCGTCGAGCATTGGCCGCGCACGAAGCGCGTGATCGCTGTGCACCGCATCGAGCGCTCCGCGACGCCGCCGTCGCCGCCGCCGCCGCGATCGCGGCGGACGGTGCGCGACCCGCGCCTGCGCCCCTGACACGCGGCGCGGCGTGACGACGGTCGACGCGCCGCAGCCACCGGCCGATGGGCCGCTCGCCGCCGGTGCGACGCCTACGTATCGCCCGCGCGTCGCGGAGCTGCCGTCCGACGAGCGACCGTGTGTGTGAGCGGCTGCTGCGGCTGGGCCCGCAGGCGCTGGGCACCGGGGAGCTGCTGGCGATCCTGCTGCGCGTCGGCAGCGCGCGCGAGGGCGTGCTGGAGCTGGCAGGGCGGCTGTTACGCGAGCACCGCGGATTGCGCAGCCTGGTGATGGTGGACTCAACCGGTCAGCGCAACAGTGCCTGGAGTCTATCGGCCGGAGTGTCGTAGCCAAGAGTCTTCCGCGGTCGGGGGTTGAGCTTCGCT
>VGPB01000138.1 GCA_016875695.1 Chloroflexota bacterium
GGCGGGGGCGGGGGCGGGGGCGGGGGCGCACACGCGCTTCGGGAGCGCGGCGAAGGCGGCGGGGTCGCTGTCGCGCAGCGCGCGCACGTCGAGGTTCGTCAGTTCCTCGAAGAACGTGCACGCGACGTGGCCGGGGCCGTAGGGTCGGTGGGCGAGCGAGCCGATGAGTGAGCCCGCGTGCCAGGCGAACGTGACGGTCTGGTCGGCGGTCAGCGCCTGGGCCGGCCGGCCGGCCGCGTGGCGCAGCCGGATCAGGTCATACGGGCGCACGGCGATGCCCTTGTTGACGCAGCAGTTCCAGCTCTTGAGGGAGCAGCCCCACAGCACGGTCTCATCCCAGTCCACTGAGGCGTGCTTCGGCTGGCGGCTGAAGGCGGCGTGGGTCGCGTGCTGCGCCATGCTCTCATGCTGGGGGTGGCCGCCGGACGGCGTACCGGGGCGACCCCGCGGGCGCGCCGCGGCGCCCCCGAACCGGCGCGGGCGTCAGAGCAGCGTGTCGAGGAACAGCGTGGCGAGCCCGAGCAGCAGCAGGAAGCCGATTATATCGGTGAAGGTCGTCATCCAGATGCCGGCGGAGATGGTGGGGTCCTGGCCGGCGCGGTGCAGCAGCAGCGGCACGGCGACGCCGGTGACCATGCCGTTCGCGATGTTGGCGCACATCGCGGCGCCGACGATCAGCCCGAGCGCGGGGCTGCCCTGCACCGACCAGCCGATGATGCCGATCGGCACGCCGATGGCGGTGCCGATAATCAGCCCGACGGCGAGCTCGTGGCGCATCACGCCCCAGGCGTCGCGGGGCGTGATGCGACCGAGCGTGAGCGAGCGCACCACGATCGTCACCGTCTGGATGCCGGCGTTGCCGCCCATGCCCGCCACTATCGGCATGAACGCGGCGACGAGCGCGAGGCGCGTGATCGTGTCCTCGAATAGCGAGACGACGGCGGCGGCGAGCGTGGCCGAGCCGAGATTCACCACGAGCCACGGCAGGCGGTGGCGCACGGAGCGCCCCACGCCGCGGAGGTCCTCGTCGACGTTGATCCCGGCCATGCGGTACATGTCTTCGGTCGCCTCGTCCTCGAGCACGTCGAGCAGGTCGTCGACGGTGACGGTGCCGAGCAGCCGCCCGGCGCCGTCGACGACGGGCAGCGCGAGCAGGTTGTAGCGCTTGAGCAGGCGCGCGGCCTCCTCCTGGTCGGTGTCGGCGGTGATGGACACGGCGTCCATGGTCGCGAGCTCGCCCACGGGGGCGTCGGGCGGTGCGGTGATCAGCAAGCGCAGGTTTAGCACCCCGCGCAGCCGGTTCGCGGAATCCGTCAGGTACACGTCGAACGGCTGCTCGGTGTCCGGCCGCAGCGAGCGCAGGAATTCGATCACCTCGCGCACCGTGCGTTCGGGGGCGACGGCGATGCGCTGGCCGGTCATGCGGCCGCCAGCGGTCTCCGGGCCGTACTCGATGAGCCGCCCGACCTGGCGCTGCAGGGCTACGGGCATGGCGGTCAGCGCGGCGTTGGCGATGTCCGCGGGCAGCTCCTGGATGACGTCGGTGGCGATGTCGTCGGCGACGGCGCGTAGCACCTCGGCGATGCGCGCGGGGGCGAGATCGATGAGCAGCGCGCTGCGGTAGTGTGGCTCGATGTACGCGAGCGCGGCGCCGACGATGCGCCCAGGCAGCACGTCGAGCAGCAACGCCGGCAGGTCGCTGTCACCGGCCGCGAGCACCTCGCCAAGCTCCGCGGGGTGCAGCGCGGCGGCGGCGCGGACGAGTGCGACGCGGTCCCCCGCGGCGTGGAGCTCGGCGAGGTCCTTGGCCGGGGTGCGGGTGGCGGCGTCCGGCTCCTGCATGCGCGGATTGTCACACGGGGGCGGTGTGACGGGCGACCCGCAACGCGACTAGGATTGGCCTCGACGCCGAGGGGACGGCCCATGACCACGGCTCCGCTCATCGACGCCCGGCGCTACCGCGACGTGATCGGGCGCTTCGCGACCGGCGTGACGGTGGTTACGTGGGACACCGGCAGCGTGCGGCGCGGAATGACCGCGAACGCGGTCGCCTCGGTCTCGCTCGACCCCACGCTTGTGCTCGTGTGCGTTGACCGCCACGGCGCGGCGCACGCGCAGCTCGCGACCGTCGAGACGTTCGCGCTCAACGTGCTCGCTGAGGACCAGCTGGAGGTGTCGCGCGCGTTCGCGCAGCCGGGCGTGGACGGCATGCTCGGCGTGCCATACCGCAGCGGCGCGCACGGTGCGCCGCTCCTGCGCGACGCCGTCGCCTGGCTGGAGTGCGCGGTGCACGAGCGGCTCGAGGGCGGCGACCACACGATCTACCTCGGCCGAGTGCTGGCGCTGGACATTCAGCGGCCGGAGGTGGCGCCCCTGCTGTTCTACGCGGGCGCCTACCGCAGGCTCGGCGCGCCGCTGGAGTGACGTAACTCCGAGGACGGGCGATGCGTCGCATAGGGTCGCGACCGGCGCCGATGCGGGCGTTTGCGGCTGCGTCCGGCTCCGCTGCGCCTGTAGGCTCGCACGGCGCCACGACCGCGGTCTGCCGCGGCGGGGCGCGAAGGGAGGCGCATGCGCGTCGAAGGTGCAGGCGCGGCGGCACTCGGGGCTAGCGAACGCGTCGCGCCGGGGCACATGCCGGAGCGTCAGTTCGCGGCCACGCTCGCGCAAGCGCTCAGCGCGCCGCGCATGCAGCTCGCCGAGCTGCGGGAGGCGATCGCGGCGATCCGCGACGGCCGCGCGTGGAGCGGCGGCGACGGCGACGCCGCAGGCGGCGCCCGGGCCGTGCTGTCCGAGGCCGGCGGGGACTACCGCGAGCAGGCGTTGAGTTCGCCCGCAGTCGTCGGGGGCGCGGGCGACCCGTTCGGGTGACGCGCACTGACGCGCAGGCTCGGCGACGGCATTGTCGTGCCGGGGTTCGGCGCGCTGTTCGAACGGCAGATCCAGCAGGAGTTCGGGTACGACCCGACGGTGGTGTTCGGACGGCGGCGCCGAGGGCATCGCGCAGCTGATGCCGCAGTGCTACCCGCACGTGCGCCGCACGGACCCCGAGGCAGCGCTACGCGCCGGCGCGGAGACGATGCGGCACAACCTCGCGGCGCTCGACGGGGACGTGCGCAAGGCGCTGGCCGCGTACAACGCGGGCTTGGGCTACGCGCAGGCGCTGGTGCGCGCGCACCGAGCGCAGTGGGAGCGGGCGCTGCCGGCCGAGACGCGGCAGTACCTCGTGGCGATCCTCGGCGACGCCGCGCCGCGCGTACGGCCGGGTGCGGGCGGCGGCGGCGTGTTCGTCCCGCCGATCGGTGCGACGCTCACCGAGCGCGTGGCGGGCGACGCGCTGCAGTGGCTGGGCGGCGCGGCAGCGCGGTGCGCGACGACGCGGGCGCGTTGCGCGTGGTGCTGGACCACGGCGGCGAGTGGCAGGCCGAGCTCGGCGGGCTCGCCGATGTCTCGGTTGCCCCCAGCGATCGCGTGGCGCGTAGCCAGCAGCTGGGCGTGCTCGCGGCCGCGGCTGGCGGCGGGCGGGGGCTGCTCGAGCTGGCGGTGCGCCTGGGCGGCGAGGCGCGCGACCCGCGGCCGTACTTGCTGCGCGCGTAGCGCGCGCGGCTGGCCGCGTCATCGAGGCCGGTGATACACTCCCGGCCGCGGCCGCGGGGCCGCGCGCGCGTTTCGTGGTGGGTGTCGCCTAGCGGTCAAAGGCGCCAGGTTGTGGCCCTGGAGAGCGGGGGTTCAAATCCCCTCACCCACCCCACCCTTCTCGCCCTCGGCCCGCCTCCGACGACGGTTGCGCACGAGATGCGCCGACACAGGCGCAGTTGCGCACGGGCGCTCCCACCGCCCCGTCCGGGCGCTAGGACGGAGCGGACGCAGGTCGGGAAGGGGCTGCCATGCAGCGCTGGTCGATGCCCGCCGCTCGCTTCGCGCCGTGGGCACTCGCGGGGATGCTCGCGCTCACGCTCGCGTGCCGGGGCGGTGATGACGGCGGCGACGGGCAGACGCTCGCGGAGCTGTTCCTGCGCATCGGCGAGGGGGTGGGCGCCGAGGTCGTGACCACGATCGGGGCGCTGCCACCGGAGCTCAAGGCAGCGCTGAACCCGGAGCGCACCGACCAGACGCCGGACGCCGACCTGTTGACACTCCCGAAGCCGCCGGACGCGAAGCTGCTAGGCTCCGCGCGCGTCACGCGGGGCGACGGCGAGCAGATCTTCTTCATCATGTACGAGGTCAAGCGGGACGAGCCCACGGTCACCGACGCGCTGCGCGGGCTGCTCGACGAGACGCCCTGGCAGGTCGTCGGCGGCCAGCTGAACGAGGGGATGGCCGCGTACCGCTTTCAGAGCACGCGCTCGGCGGACATCCAGGGCACAGCAGTGGTGCAGCCGCTGCCGGCAAGCGACGAGTTCGAGATCGTGGTCGCGCGGGACGGCAAGGACCGCACGCTGAAGGTGTCTCGGCACGCGTTCGTGCCGGTGCTGGGGGCGGAGCTGCAGACGCGCGAGGGCGCGGTGGTGGTCGCGCGCGCGGGGTCGGGCAGCGCGATCACGGCGGGCCTGCAGGAGGGCGACCGGCTGCGCAAGGTCGCGGGCAAGGACATCAGCGACATCGCGAGCGTGCAGACGGCGCTGCGGAGCGTCTCCGAGGGCAACAAGGCGCTCACGGTCGTGATCTACATCGTGCAGGTGGCGCCGGCGCAGCAGATCGAGGCGCTGTTCCCGCTGCCGGCGGCGCGGCCGCTGCCGCGGGACTTCCCGCGCTTCCTGGCGCTGAACGGCATGATGCCAATCGCGGTGCAGTGGGCCACGCAGGAGGCGGGCACGAGCTACCAGCTGACGCTGCTCACGCGCCAGGCGACGACGGAGGTCGCCCAGCAGTACCGCACCATCATCGAGCAGCGGGGGCTGCGGCTCAACGCGGACCAGGCCGCGGGCTTCGCGACGCAGCTGGAGTTCGGGAGCGCGGACAACGCCACGGTGGGCACGCTGAGCATCGACACGTTCCAGCAGGACGAGAACTACACGGCCGTCAAGCTGCAGCTGCAGGTCGCGCGGCGCGCGAGCGGGCCCGGGCCGGCCGCGACGCCGCGGCCGACCACCCC
>VGPB01000139.1 GCA_016875695.1 Chloroflexota bacterium
GCGCCGCAGCAGCAACTCCGCGCGCTCATCCTCTAGCGCCGCCTGTGCCTCCGCGCTCGCGAGCGTCAGCCGCGCGCGCTGCTGCTCGATAGTCGTCGCCGCGAGCCGCGCCCCGCTCGCGCGCGCGCGCCCCGCGCGGCCCATCGCCTCGTACACCCCGAGCCCCAGCAGGTTCGCGAGGATGTCGCGCCGCTCGCCGGGCTCGCCGCGCAGGAACGCGTCGAACGCACCCTGCGGCAAGAGCATCGTCTTCGTGAACGTCGCGTAGTCGAGACCCAGCAACGCCCGTACGCGCGCCGTCACGTCCCGCGCGCGATCCGCCAGCGACTCCCACGTCCCGTCCGCGAGCAACCGCTCGAGTCGGTAGGCGCTCGCGCGCCCCACCTGCCGGCTCACGCGGTACGTCTCGCTGCCCACCGTGAAGTCCAGTCGCGCCGCCATCACCGTCGCGCCGTGCGACACGAGCTGCCGCGTTTCCTTGCCGACGCGTGGTACCTCGCCGTACAGCGCCCACGTCATCGCGTCCAGCAGCGACGACTTGCCAGCGCCCGTCGGCCCCGTGATCACGAACAGCCGCCGCCCGCGGAAGTCCACCACCGTGCGCTCGCGGAACGCCGTGAACCCGCGCAGCTCCAGCTCGAGCGGCTTCATGCGACCGGCTCCGCCGCCAGCGCCGCCTCGTCCACGAGCACCTGTTCGTGCAGCTCGCGGAACAGCGCCAGCAGCTCCACGGCCGGCGCCGCGCCGTGCTGCTGCAGGTAGTAGCGCGCGAACAACTCCTCCGGCTGTAGCTGCGCGATGCCGATCACCTCCGTCTCCTCCGCCAGTGGATAGTCGAGCCGCACGTCCACCGCGCTCGGCAGCTGCTCGCGCACGCGCGCAGCGAGGCCCGGCTCGGGCCGCTCGACGTCCAGCACCACGCGCAGGTGCGCGTCGCCCGCGCGCTCCGCCTCCGCGAGCACCGCGTCGAGCGTGCCCCGCACTTCGACGAGCGCGCGTCCGCTGCGCAGCGCGATCGCGCGCTGCGCAGCCGGCCGTCCCGGGGACGCCTCCACCAGCCGCACGAGCTTCTGCTGCCCACGCTCGCCGAAATCGAGCTGCAACAGCGAGCCCGCGTACGCCGCCGGCACCGGCGCCCCGCCGAGCTCCTGCGGCTCGTGCACGTGCCCCAGCGCGACGTACTGCGCCGCCGCCGGCAGCCGTTGCGCCGGTAACGCGTACGTCTGCCCGATGTGCACTAGCCGCTCCGAACCGTCCACCGTCGCCACGCGCGCGCCGTCGATGAACACGTGGCCCAGCAGCAGGTTCACCGTCCCCGCGTCGAAGCCCGCGCACATCGCCGCGTAGATGCGCGCCACGCCGTCCGCGTAGCTCGCAAACCACTGCTCCTGCAGCTCCATCACCGCCGCCGCGTCCACGAGCCGCCCTTCCGCGACCCACGGCACGGCCGCGATGCGCGCCGTCTCACCCGCTCGCCCCTCGAGCGTGAGCACGCCCCCGCCGTCAGGCCGCAGCAGCTTCGCCTGCGTCTGCACGCCCAGCAGCTCCGACAGCCGCCCCAACCCCTCGAGCTTGCGCGGCGAGTCGTGGTTGCCCGCCAGCAGCACGACCTGGACCCCGCCATCGATGCACTGCCGCAGTGCGTCGTACACCAGCCGGTCCGCCTCCGGCGACGGCGTCTGCGAGTCCCACACGTCGCCTGTCACGAGCAGCGCGTCGACGCCCTCCGCACGCGCGATGCCCACCACCTCCGCCAGCACCTGCTCAAACTCCGCGGCGCGGCTCCGTCCGCGCATCGTGCGGCCCACGTGCCAGTCCGCGCTGTGCAGGAAGCGCATCGATCCTCCTCGCCCTACGTGTCCCAGCGGATCGCGTCGAGGACCGGCGCCACCTCGGCGGCCCGCGTCGCCCAGGCCGGGAACGGGAACTGCAGCAGCAGCGGCACGGGAATCTCCGGCTGGTGCACGATCATCGTGCCCGGCTTCAGCAGGCTCGCCCGCGCACGCGCCGCCGGCGTCAGGAATCCGTACTCGTTGCGATGCGCTTCCGCCGTGTCCAGCCGCCCCACCACGCGAAACGCGCAGTTCGCCACCACGCGCGGCTCCACCTCGCTCGCCGTCTGCTGCGCGCCGACCAGCACCACGCCCAGCGACCGCCCGCGCTCCGCGATGTCCAGCAGCACGTCCTTGATCGGGCTGTGCCCCTCGCGCGGCGCGTACTTGTTCAGCTCGTCGAGCACCACGAACACCAGCGGCCGCGCCACCCCACGCTCCTCCTTCTGCTCGAACATTCGCTTCAGCACCACCCCGACGACGAAGCGCTTCGCGCGATCGTGCAGCCGGTGGATGTCCACCACCGTCACCTGCGCGCGATTCCAGTCGATGCGGTGCGCCGCCACGTCCTCGGACGCCTCGCCCCGGATCAAGTGGCCGACGTGCGGCGCCGCGGCCTCGAGCCGTCGCAGGAACGCATGCACCGTGCCTTCAGCCGCGCGCCCGGCCCACTGCCCGCCCTGCGCCCGGTCCGTCTGCTCCGCGATCGCCTCCACCAGCTCGTCGAAGTCCGTGCACAGCCGCCCGCCGATCTCGACGCTCGCCGCGTCCAGCGGCCGAGACATACGCGCGGCGAGCGCGAGCTGCACCTCCACCGCCTGCGCCACGTAGCCCACCTGCGAACGCTCGTCGTCGGCCTCCGCGAATAGGAAGCGCAGGTAGCGGTTCGCGCAGAACTCGCGCAGCGTCCAGAAGTAGCCCGTCACCCCCTCCAGCCGCGCGCCGGTGTCAGGGATCGGCTGCGCACCGCGCCGCACCGGCGCGTAGCACGCGACCGACGCGAAGGGCGCTGCCGCCAGCCCGAGCGCGGCGTAGCGCGCTCGCTGGCCCTCGCTCAGCTCCCGGTTCGGCTGGTTCAGGAACAGCAGGTCCTCGCCCTTCACGTTGAACACGATCGAGCGCGTGTTCGCCGCCTCGAGCCCTAGCGCGCCCGACCCGTAGAGCGCGTGCAGCAGGAACATCGCGTACGAGGTCTTCGTCGCGACGCCCGAGATCCCGGAGATGTTCACGTGCGCCCCGCGCGTCCCGTCCAGGAACTCCAGGTTCGCGTACACAGGCTCGCCGCCCCGCGAGAGCCCCACTGGCACGCGCGTGCGCATCCCGTCGAAGCACAGCGCCGCCTCGCGCGCCGCGCCGTGCGCGCGGTACACTGCGCTCCCCGGCAGCGGCGGCACGAACACCTCCGGCTCCAGCCGCGTCACCGCCACGTGCGCCGCCACCGCCACCTCCGCAGGCAGCAGCCCGTCGCGCACCAGCGCCACGTCCGACTCGAACGTCACGCCCTCGTGCAGCGCGCGTACCTCGTCGACCACGCCGTACACGTCGACACCGCCCGCGCCGTCGGGCCCCGCGCCTCCCGGCAGCGGCGTGCGCACCTGCACCACGTCGTCCAGCTGCAGGTAGCGGTCCCCCGCCACGTGCACCCAGAACCCCAGCGGCGTCGCCGCCTCGCGCGGCGTCCCCAGCACGAGCCCCACCGGCGCCGCATCGACCGCGTCGAGCTCGCGCTCCTGCACCGCCCCGACGTGCGCCGCACCGTTCACATACCCGTTCACGTCACCACCACCGTCCGCTCCCGGTCCGGCTCCCCCTCGCTCCGTCCCGGGGAGCGGGCGCCGGGGGGTGCGGGCACGTGTGCGCGCAGCAGCCGCGACACCCAGCGCCGGTCGCCGAGCCGCCGTGCCAGCTCCCGCTCCAGCGCCCCCACGGCGATCAGGTTCTGCGGCGAGCGCGGGTCGCGCACCGGCGACGACGCCAGCCGCGGCAACGCCGCCGCGCACTGCTCGGCCAGCTCCTGCGCCTCGGCGAACGGCAGCGCCCCCGGCGCCTCGAGCCGCACGACGCCCCCGAGCGGATGGAAGTGCACAGGCAGCTCCGCAATGCGCAGGTACCACGACACGCGCTCGTGTCCGCCTTCGAGGATGCGGAACAGCGGCGTGCGCTCGCCCACGCGCAGCGCCGGCAGCAGCGCCTGCTGCGCGCCGTCCAGGTACCAGCGGTGCACGCGCTTCACGTAGCCGACCACGCGCGGACCCGGCGAGCGCAGCCGCAACGGCCCATCGACGAGCGTCAGCGCCGCCGTGTCGCGTGACAGCTGCTCGGCGAGCTTCGCCTCGTCGTCGAGCATCGCGCGGTTGAGCGCGGCCACCAAGTCGTTCGCGCTGCGCGCGTGCGCAGGGCGCTGCGCCTGGAAGCGCAGCGTCGCCGCGCCGCCGCGCAGCTCGAGCGTCAGCGACGTGCCGCCGGTGTGCAGCAGCCGCCGCTCGACACGCAGCGCGTTATCGAGCACGCGCGCCCCCGCCGCAGCGACGACGACCGCGCCCACCGCGTACGATCCGAACAGCGCGTACTGCAGCGCACCATCCGCATCCTCGTCGAGCGCGTGCGCCTCGGCGCGGCGCACGCCGTCCACGATGCACAGCGCGGGCAGCGCTGCGGGTACCGGCGCGGGCACCGCGCGCCACGGCCCCTCTACCGCCACATCGATCGCCGCCTCCGGCTCGTCGGCGTCGCTCTGTAGCGCGGTGCCGTACTCGGGGGCCCAGGGCAGCAGCCGGAGCGCCATGCGCGTTGCCTTGGAGGGCGAGGCCTCGGGGGAGGCGGCCGGAGTATAAGACGAACGTTCGTTCGTGTCGAACCGATCACCAGTCTACGCGGCTTGCCCAGCTCGCGCACCCGCCGACCCAACTATAGAACACATGTTTCACCTAAACACCGCCCCTGCCGGTCCCCCTCGCCTCGCCTCGCGGGGAGAGGGGGCTGGGGGGTGAGGGCCGCTTGCCGTAGCCTCCCTTTGTGACCCTCCAGCCCCCTCTCCCCGAGCCTGCCTCCCTCTTCGCCGCCGACGCCGACCGCGCCGGCTACGTCCAGCGCATGTTCGGCGACATCGCCGGCCGCTACGACCTCATGAACGGGTTGATGACCGCTGGCCGGCACCACGCCTGGCGCCGCCTCGCCGCGCGCGCGCTCGTGCGCCCCGGCGACCGCGTGCTGGACGTCGGCTGCGGCACCGGCGACCTCGCGCTCGC
>VGPB01000140.1 GCA_016875695.1 Chloroflexota bacterium
GCGCCGCTGGCTGGCGCGGGTCGCCGTGCAGACGCTCTTCATCGAGCCGGGCAGTCCATGGGAGAACGGCTACATCGAGTCCTTCAACGGCAAGCTGCGTGACGAATGCCTCAACCTCGAGCGCTTCGACACGCTGCTCGAGGCGCAGGTGCTCATCGAGCGCTGGCGGTTGGAGTACAACCACCGGCGCCCGCACAGCTCGCTCGGGTACCGGCCACCAGCACCCGAGGCCATCGAACCGAACCGGCTGGAGATCGCCGCCAGACTCACTCATCAGGTGCTATGAAACGCGCGGGCAGGTCACTACCTCCTTCGCTGGCCGCGTTTCAGGGGGTCAGGTCACTTGTCGGCGAGGGCATAGCGCCGCGCCGGACGGTGGGGAGCGGCTGGCCGCGACCGACGGGGCGGCGCATAATGCCGTGCGACCCGAGGTCACCCGAGCAGCGAGAGGCGGGACTCTTGGCCCGCACCGAGGAAGCTCGTACACCTGTGCTGACGGCGCCGGCGTCCGCGCCGCTCGGGCCGCCCGCGCCGCCCCGGCGCAGGCGCGGCGGCATCGAAGCGCTGCGGCGCCGCGATTTCCGCTTCCTGTTCCTGTCCACGCTCGCGACCGGCTATGCCCAGTGGGGGCAGATGGTCGGCATGGGCTGGCTCGTGTACGAGCTCACGAACCGCTCGGCGGTGCAGCTCGCCGCGGTGAGCGCCACGGCCGGGGCGGTGCGCCTGGTGCTGGGGCCGTTCACCGGCGTCGCGCTGGACCGCTGGCACCGTCGCTCCGTGGTCATCTGGTCGACGTGGCTCGGTGCGCTGCAGGCGGCCGCGCTCGCCCTGCTCGTGCTCGCAGGCTTCGCCGAGGTGTGGCACATCTACGTGTTCGCGATGATCGACGCGGTGATCAGCACGCTGAACCAGAATGCGCGCGCGGCGTTCGTGTACGACATCACGGACGAGGCCACGCTCGCGAACGCGGTGACGCTGAACGCGATCGGCCAGAACATCACGCGCATCACCGGACCGAGCATCGCGGCCGCGCTGACGTCGCCGTTCGGGAACTCGGGACCGTTTGCGTTTGTCGCGGTGATGATGTTCATCGGCACTGCGTGCACGCTGCCGATCAGCCACGTGACGCGCCAGGCGGTGGGGGTGACGGGCAACCCGCTGCGCGCGCTCGTCGATGGCGTGCGCTACGTCGCGAGCGACGGCGCGCTGTCGGGGCTGATGGTGCTGGCGATCATCCCGGGGTTGCTAGTGTACCCCTACGTGCCCCTGCTGCCCGTGTTCGCACGCGAGGCTCTGGGCATGGGCGCGGGCGCGTTCGGCGTGCTGCTGTCGGCGATCGGCATCGGGTCGCTCATCGGATTGCTGGCGCTGGCGTTCGTCGGCGACGTGCTGCGCAAGGGCGTGCTGCTGACGATCGCGCTACTGGTGTACACGCTGTTCCTCGTCGGCTTCAGTCAGACCAGCGAGCTGTGGCTCGCCGTCGTGCTACTCGCGGCGGCGGGGCTCACGCACGGGCTGGCGATGGCGTGGAACCAGGTGCTGCTGCAGTTGCTGCCGCGCAACGAGATGCGCGGCCGCGTCACGGGCGTGGCGCAGACGGCGTTCGCGCTGATGCCGCTCGGCGCGCTGCCGATGGGCTTGGTCGTCGACGCGTGGGGGCCGGCGCGCGGCATCGGCGCGTTCTTCACGCTCGCGGCGTTGGCGTTCATCGCGATGCTGCTGCTCTGGAAACCGCTGCGCTGCGTGTGAGGGGGCGGCGCGACGCGCCGCCAGGGAAGGGAGTCGACGGTGGACTGGAACGACACGCCGGAACAGGCGCGCTTCCGCAAGGAGGTGCACGAGTTCATCGGTTCGCGATTGCCGGACTACTACCGGCAGCGCGCGGTGCGTCGCGCGCAGCAGCAGGGGCTGGAGAACGACTGGCAGCAGGACTGGGTGCACGGCTCGCCGGAGGCGCAGGCGGCCGCGCGCGAGTGGGCCGCGGCGCTCGCGGAGAAGGGCTGGGCTGCGCCGCACTGGCCGAGCGAGTACGGCGGCGGCGGCCTGACGACGTTCGAGCAGTTCATCATGTCGTGGGAGTTCGCGCGCAGCGAGGCGCCGGTCGTCGGCGGGGCTGGCACGTCGCTCATCGGTCCGACGCTGCTCGTGCACGGCACGCCGGAGCAGAAGCAGCGCTTCCTTGGCCCGACGCTGCGGGGCGAGTACCTGTGGGCGCAGGGCTACTCGGAGCCGGGCGCCGGGTCCGACCTGGCGTCGCTGCAGACGCGCGCCGTGCGCGACGGCGACGAGTACGTGATCAACGGTCAGAAGTTGTGGACTTCGACGGCGCACAAGTCCAACTGGCTCTTCGGGCTGTTCCGCACGGACCCGGACGCGCCGAAACACCGTGGGATCACGTTCATGATGCTCGATATGCGCACGCCCGGCGTGAGCGTGCGCCCGATCATCAGCATGGGCTGGGAGCACGCGACGAACGAGACGTTCTACGAGGACGTGCGCGTGCCGGCGAGCCAGGTCGTCGGCGAGGTAAACCGCGGCTGGTACGTCGGCATGACACTGCTGGACTTCGAGCGCTCGTCGATCTCGGGCGCCGTGCAGCAGCGCATGATGCTCGAGGAGCTCGCCGAGCACCTGCGCGAGAATCGCTCGCCGAACCGCCGCGAGCTGGTGCGCCACGAGATCGCGGACCGCTACGTGGAGACGGAGGTGGTGTTCAACCTTTCGCTGCGTATCGCATCGATGCAGGCGAGCGGTATGATCCCGAACTACGAAGCCTCGATGGGGAAGATGTACTCCACGGAGGTGCTGCAGCGCATCGCGCGCGCGAGCATGAAGGCGTTCGGCCTGTACGCGAACCTGTGGGCGGCGAACGAGCCGCTCGCGCCATTGGGCGCGCGGCACACGCAGACCGCCGTACACAGCGTGGTGCAGACGATCGCCGGGGGCTCGAGCGAGATCCAGCGCAACATCATCGCGACGCGCGGGCTCGGCCTGCCGCGCGGCTAGGTCACTCGCGGTCGCCGGCACGGGAGTACCGGCGGCTCGAGGCAAGCGAGGAGCGGGGCGGCCTACACGGCCGCCCCGCTTCGTGTCAACCCGTACGCGCGGTGCGCCTAGGCAGGCGCAGGAGTGTACGCGGGTACGCCGGAGGCGTGCACACGCGTCGCGCCGGTCTGGTGCGGCATGCGCCGCGGTAGGCCGTCGGGGTCCGGCTCGAACTTCGGCAGCGTGAACTCGGACGTGACGTCGTCCCACACCACGCGCAGCGGCATGTCGACCTGCACGTCCTCGATCGGCACGTTGACGAGATTCGACGGCAGGCGCGGGCCCTCGTCGAGCTGTACGATCGCGTACACGTACGGTACGAGCTCGTTGAACGCGGGGTGCATGGGCTGGCGCACGGTGGTGTAGGTGTACAGGCGGCCCCGCCCGGACACCTCGTACCACTCGAGGTCGGACGCCCAGCAGCGCGGGCAGTGCTCGCGCGCGAAGATGAACATCATGTCGCAGGCGCGGCAGCGTTGCACCACCAGCCGGTGCTGCTTGAACGCGTCCCACATCGGCTGGTGCAGGATCGTGGGCTGCGGGAGCGGAAGCGTGTACTCGGGCATCGTCTCGTCTCTCTTCGCTCGGACTCCTTACGCTCGACCGGTGGCTAGTAGTTCGGGTCCTTCCCGAGGACCAGCGAGCACATCTCGCTTAGTGTGCCGCCTCAGCCATTGACGAAGCAGAAGTCCAGCTTCTCGACCTGCCGATCGCCCGCGCGCCCCATCATCTGCCGCGCGGACTCGATGACGTGCGAGAAGCCGCCGGCGAGCCCGGACTGCCCGAACGAGAGCTGCCCGCCGTGCGTGTTCAGCGGCAGGTTACCCTTGTACGTGAAGTCCATGGAGCTGGCGAAGTCGCCGACCTCGCCCTTCTTGCAGAAGCCGGCGTCTTCCAGCGAGACGGCGACGGTGATCGTGTAGCAGTCGTACAGCGAGAGCATGTCCATGTCGCGCGGCGAGAGCTGCGCGTTCTGGAACGCCTGGCGCGCCGAGAACTTGACGGGCGTGTCGACCATCTTGATCGCGTGCGCGGGCGGGATGCCGTGCTCGATGGACACGCCCGCGCCGAGCAGGTAGACGGGCGGGTGCGGCCCGGCCTTCGCGCGGTCGGCGCTGGTAATCACCATCGCCGCGGCGCCCGTGGTGGGCATGACGCACTCGAGCAGCTTGAGCGGGTCCGACACCATGCGTGAGTTCATGACGTCATCGACAGTCAGCGGCGTCCCGTAGAAGGCGGCGAGCGGGTTGGCCTGCGCGTTGAAGCGCTGGTCGACCGCGATCTTCGCGAGCTGCTCCTGCGTGGTGCCGAACTCGAACATGTGGCGCTGCGCGATCATCGCGTAGTTGGAGTTCTGCGCGACGCCCGGTCCGTACGGGAACTCGTAGTTGGCCTGGTAGGTATTCGGCGCGCCCATGCCGGGCAGCACGTCACCGGCCGGCGTGTTGATGACGCACACGACGTTGTTCGCCATGCCCGTCGAGACGGCCATCGTGGCCAGCGGCACCATAATCGCGGCGGTGGCGCCGAACATGTTGACGCCGTGCGCCCAGCGCGGGCGGATCCCGAGGTACTCCGCGAGCGCCGCCGGCTCGCCCAGCGCGAGCTCTGTGATCAGGCCGTCGACGTCTTCCTTGAGCAGCCCCGCGTCCGCGATCGCTTCGATCGCCACCTCGGCGGCGAGCCCGATGCCGGTGCGGTCCGGCCGGCGGCGCATGGGCCGCAGCTCCCCGATGCCGATGATAGCGCCTTTGCCTCGCAGGGACTTGTCCATCACGACTCCTTGCCAGTTCCCGGCGATCCCCTCGAAGACTCCCATACTACCTGACCTGCCCCCGCGTTTCATACCACTTGCTGAGTTAGTCTGGCGGCGATCTCCAGCCGGTTCGGTTCGATGGCCTCGGGTGCTGGTGGCCGGTACCCGAGCGAGCTGTGCGGGCGCCGGTGGTTGTACTCCAACCGCCAGCGCTCGATGAGCACCTGCGCCTCGAGCAGCGTGTCGAAGCGCTCG
>VGPB01000141.1 GCA_016875695.1 Chloroflexota bacterium
CCGACCTCGGCCTCCCTCAGCTTGCCGATGATCTCCTCGGCTCCGAACCACTTCCCCCTGCTCGATGCCGTCCCCTCCCTCGCGACCAGCAAAAGTCTTCACCTCCTCCGCTGGTCTCGTTTCAGAGAGTCAGGTCACTGGCCGAGCTCTCCGAGCGCCGGGAGGCGCACCGGACGACCATCGACCAACTGGAGCGCCAGATCGCCGACATCGAGGCAACCGGCGTCACAGAGCACGTCGTGCGCGGGTCACTTCGGTGCGTCGAGGAGGTCTACGACGCGCTGCGGCCGTACGAGCAGAAGGAGGTGTGCCGCCTGTTGCTCAAGCGTGTGGAGGTCGGGGAGCGGCAGATCGTGCTGGAGATCTACGCCGGGGCTGCGCCGCTACCCGCATGGCGGATGGACGACATAAACGTCGAACGCTTTGGGCGATTGGGGTGGCTCCCCGACGAGGACTCGAACCTCGAACCTAGCGGTTAACAGCCGCCCGCTCTACCGATTGAGCTATCGGGGAACGCCGCTCTCATAGTGCCCGATGGGTGGGTGCCGGGCAAGGTTCGGCCGGCGCGTGCCAGCGCGTCCGCGGCGCTATCATCCCAGACGGCCGCCGCCGGCGAGTGTGGGCGCCGGCGGTTGCGAAGGGAGTCCGAGGTGGCCATCGACAGGGCGCGTCTGCACCGCACGCTCAACCCGCGCAGCGTGGTCGTCGTCGGTGACAAGGGGCCCGACTACCAGTGGCTCACCAACCAGAAGCAGTTCCCGGGCGAGCTGTACTCCGTGCAGGTCGACCCGAACGAGGTCAAGGCGATCGAGGAGCGTGGCTTCCGCAACTTCACGTCGCTCGCCGACGTGCCGGGCGAGATCGACCTGCTGATCTGCGCCGTGCCGCGCCAAGTGGTGCCGCGCATCGTGCAGGACGCGATCGCGCGCAACGTATCCGGCATCGCGATGTTCACTGCCGGCTTCGCCGAGACGCGCGAGCCGCTGGGTATCGAGCTGCAGCAACGCATCGTCGGCATGGCGAAGGACGCCGGCCTGCCGATCGTCGGGCCGAACTGCATGGGCATCTACAACCGACGCCTCGGCATCCGCTTCGGCGCGGAGATGCAGCTCGGTGACGGCGGCAACGTCTCTTTCATTTCGCAGTCAGGCTCGCACGCCCTCGGGCTCACGAACGAGGGGCAGTACCAGGGCCTGCAGATCACGCGCACGATCTCCATCGGCAATGCGGCCGTGCTCAACGAGGCTGACTACCTCGAGTACCTCGCGGACGACCCCGACACGCAGTACATCGGCATCTACATCGAAGGGCCGCGCGACGGGCGGCGCTTCTTCCGCTGCCTGCGCGAGGTGACCAGGACGAAGCCCGTGGTGATGTTCAAGGGCGGGTCGACCGAGAACGGCGCGAGCGCCGCCCGCACGCACACCACCTCGCTCGCCACGCCGCAGACGCTGTGGGACGCGATGGCGCGCCAGGCCGGCGCGATCCCCGTCGTGACCCGCGACGAGCTGCTCGACGCGCTGGCGGTGCTGGTGAAGTGCCCGCTGCCCACCGGGCGACGCATCGCGCTGCTCGCCGGCTCGGGCGGGCAATCGGTGGCGATCTCCGACGCGGCCGGGCGCGCCGGACTCGACATGCCGAGATTGTCCGACCGCTCCTACGAGCGTCTGCAGGAGTTCTTCAACGTCATCGGCGGGTCGTATTTCAACCCCTTCGACATGGGCGCGACGATTGCGCCCACCTCGGTGCGAGGCTCGGAGAGCAACCTATCGAAGATCCTCGACATCCTGAGCGAGGACGGAAACCTCGACGCCGCGATCTACGAGCTCAGCACCGGCGGCCCCGGCGGCCGCCCGGACCCCGAACGCCTGCAGCGCACGCTGGACGCGATCGACGCCTGGCGCACGAACAGCTGGCGCAAACCACTGATCATGGTCGTGCACCCCGGCACGAACCCCGACGCGTACAACAGCGTGCGCTCGATGCTCATCGAGCGCGGGTACCCGGTGTGCCCCTCCTTCGATCGCGCGGCGCAGGCCTACGCGCGCGTCGAGCGCTACTACGCGACGCGCGCCGAGCGCGGCGGCGCGTAGCGCGCGCACCAATGGCGGACGCCAACGCCCAGCGCGCAGTGCTGCTGGAGCTCGAACGCGAGGCGTTCGAGCTCCAGCAGGCGGCGATCGCGGGGTCGACGCGACGACGCCGCGCGCGGACAGGCGGACTGTGCACGAAACGGTCGCGCACCTCGCGGCGTGGCTCCGCGTGAGCGTGACGAGGCTGGAACGGCTCGCTCGAGGCGAGGACGCGCCGGCGCCGGAGTCGACGCCTTCAACGAGCGCGCGCGGGAGCCGTGGCGCAGCGTCAGCTCGGACGCGGTGCGGGCCGAAGCGGAGGCCGCGCGCGCGGCGTTTCGCGCCACCGTGGCGGCGCTGCCGCCGGGCGCGCTCGACCCGGCTGACGCCATGGCCGCGTTCATCGTGCGCGCGAACGGGGCCGCGCACTACGACGAGCATCGCGATGACTCCGCGCCCCGCGTCGCCTGACCGACGGCGCTCCGCGTCGCCCGCTCTCCTCGAACGTGGGAGGCGCGCCCCGGCCATTCGGGTGATTCGCGCCCGTGTCCAGTGCGCGAGCCTCGATGCACGCGAGCGCCCAGCGAGGCAGGGCGAACATGACCGCAGTCGAGGCGCTGGCAAGCGACGCGATCGGAGCGAGCACCGAGGCGGCCGCAGACCGGCTGCGCCGCTCGGTGCTGCTGGTGCGCGGCCGCGCGGGCACCGGGTCCGCGACGGTCTGGCGCGCAGACGGGCTGCTCGCGACCAACCACCACGTCGTCGCCGACGAGCACGCTAAGGTCGAGACGTGGGACGGCAGCGCGCACCGCGCGCGACCTCGCGCGCGCGAGGTCGCGCTCGGTGCGCGTGGAGGGGGCGCTGTTCACGCCCGTCGACACGCGCGACGCCTCGATGGTCCGCGTCGGCGAGCTCGTGCTCGCGATGGGCAACCCGTAGGGGCACAGGGGCGAGCTGGTGATGGGCATCGTGACGAGCGTGGGCAGCGGCCCCGCCGGGATGCCGCACCCACACGTCGCCGGCGCGATCTACGCTGACGTGCGGCTGGCGCCTGGCAACTCGGGCGGACCGCTCGCCGACGCAGAAACCCGCATGCTCGGCATCAACTCCATGGTCGTGGGCGGCGTTGCGGTCGCAATTCCCGGCAGCGCTGTCGATGCGCTCATGGCCGGCGAGCCCGCGCAGCGCAGCGTGCTCGGCGTGGTCGTGCCGCTGGTGGCGTTGCCCGCGCCACACGGCCGCGGACTGCTGGTCGCCGAGGTGCTGCCCGGCAGCGCGGCAGAGCACACCCGCGTGCTCGTGGGCGACGTCGCGATCGCGGTCGACGGCGCGGGGGGCGACTTCGCCGCGCTGGGGGAGCACCTCGCGCGGTTGTCGCCGCAGCGCGCCGTGCGCATCGAGGTACTGCGCGGCGGGCAGTCGCGGTCGCTCCTCGTCGTGCCGGAGGCAGCGGCCGCGTAGCGCTACGCGATCACGCCCGCCGCGCGCAGCTCTGCAATCTCCGCCGCCGCGATGCCGAGCTCGGCGAGCGCTTCGTCGGTGTGCTGGCCCAGCGCCGGCGCGGGCCGAGGCGTGCCCGTCGGAAAGCGGGCGTGGCGGGTGACCGGTCCGGGCCAGCGCTCCGGGCCGGTGAGCGAGTGGTCGACTTCGACCATGAAGCCCATCGCCTGCACCTGCGGATCGTCGGCCATCTCCTCGGGCAGGTTGACCTTGGACACGGGCGCGCCGACCGCGTCGAAGGCCGCGACCCATTCGTCCATCGTCCGGGTCAACAGCAGCGCACGGATGCGCTCGCTCAGCGCCTCCACCTTCTCGCCCCACGCGGGGTCGACCGCGTTAAAGTCGGGATCGAGCATGGGATCGTCGGTGATGCCGAGTACCTGGCGCATCTGCTGGTGGTTGCGCGGGGTGAGCGCGCCGAGCGTGATCGCGCCGTCCTTGACGCGGTAGGTGTTGTAATAGTTGCCGAACGCACGGCCCGTGCGCCGGCGCGCGTCGCGCGCCTCAACAATCGCCGACCAGGGCGCACCTTGCGCGCGCAGGCGCGCGACCTCCTCCATGATCGGCGCCTGGAAGATCGCGTCCGCGGCGGGAAGCTTGCCGACGCTGCCGCCCTGGATCGAGAGCGCGGTCGCCAGCAGCGACGTCTTGATGTGGTCGCCCTGGCCGCTCGTCGCGCGCCGGAACAGCGCGGCGCAGATGCCCATGGCGGCCGCGAGGCCCGTCGAGTAGTCGGCGACGGCGGTGCTCGTGATCTGGCGGGGCGCGCCGAACTCGCTCACCTTGCCCTCGCCCGCCATCAGCCCCGAGTACGCCTGCGCCACGATATCGGAGCCGGAGCGTGTCGCGCTCGGTCCCTCGTCGCCGAAGCCGGTGTTCTCCATGTACACGAGGTCGGGGCGGATCGCGGCGAGCGTGTGGTAGTCGACGCCGAGCCGCTGGGGCACGCCGGCGCGCGAGTTGATGATGAAAACGTCGAACTGCGGGATGACGCGCCGCACGAGCGCCTGCGCCTCGGGACGCTGCAAGTCCAGTACCAGGCTGCGCTTGCCGCGGTTGAGCGCGTGGTACGCCTTCGACTCGCCCGGCATGAACCCGCCGATGAGGCGGCCGCCCTCTCCGCCGGGCGGCTCGATCTTCAGCACGTCGGCGCCGAGGTCGGCGAGGTTCATGCCGCAGTAGGGGCCAACGACGATCTGGCTCACCTCGAACACCCTGATGCCTGCCAGCGGACCTGCCATCGCGCGACGCTTTCTCCCGTCCCCGGGCCACTCCCGGGGCCACTGCCCGGATCGTTGTACTACAGCGGCCCGCCGCACGGGCGGCGGCTGACAGCAAACAGCCCGCGCGCTAGGCTGGCTCGGCAGCGCCGCGCCGCGCGCCGTC
>VGPB01000142.1 GCA_016875695.1 Chloroflexota bacterium
ACGACGCCGAGCGCGCCAACCGGCGCCCGGCGGCGAACCTCGAGGCCGCCGTACCCGTCGAGGTGAAGGTGCTGCGGCCGCAGGACATGCCGCGTGCGGTGGCGCTGGGCGGCTACGACCTGGCGCTGACGGGCCGCGACTGGCTCGCGGCGCACCGGGCGGCGTTCCCCGCCGCGCCCGTCGTGGAGCTGGCCGACCTGCGGCGCAGCCGCTACGCGCTGGGCGCAGTCGTCAGCGAAGACGTGGCGGCCACCTGCATCGCCGAGGCGCTGGCATACTGGCGCCGCGCCGACGCGGCGCGACCGATCCGAGTCGCCTCCGAGTACGCCGCGCTCGCCGACCACTACGCGCGCGAGCGGCGGCTGGGGCGGTACCGCGTGATCCCCATCGCAGGCGCCTCGGAGGGCTACGTGCCCGATGACGCCGAGATCCTGATCGAAGGCTCCGAGACGGGCGCCACCCTGCGCGCCAACCGGCTGCGTATGATCGACGTGCTGATGGAGTCCACCAACTGTGCCATCGGTGCGGCGGCGCGTCCGCCGGGTGCGCGCGGCGCGCTGCGCGACGAACTCGTCGAGCGGCTCGCGCGCGCCGCGGCGGCCGTGGAGGCGTAGCGATGCCCTCGCTCGGGTCACACCTCGCCATGGCGCGACTGCTCGCGGGGCGCGTGGCGCGCCCCGAGATCGACGCCGATCGCGGTTCGTTCTACCTCGGCGCGACGGCGCCGGACATCCGCGTGCTCACGCGCGGTGACCGGGAGCACACGCACTTCTTCATGCTGGAAGAGCTCGCGACGCAGGATTCGGTGGCACGCCTCTTCGCGACCCACCCGCACTTGCGCGACGCCGCGGCGCTCGACACGCCGACGCGCGCGTTCATGGCGGGGTATCTCACGCATCTGCTCATGGACCAGCTCTACATCGAGCGCATCTACCGCGAGTTCTTCGGCGACGCCTCGATGTTTGGCGGCGATCCGCGCGGCAACGTGCTGGATCGTGTGCTCCAGTACGAGCTGGACCGCCGGCAGCGCGAGGAGGCGGACGCGATGGCGGAGATCCGCGAGGCGCTCGCCAACTGCAGCAGCGCCGCCGACGTGCGCTTCATCGAGCAGGAAACCCTCGCGCGCTGGCGCGAGGTCGCAGCGGACATCGCGAACCAGCCGCCGACGTGGGAGCGCTTCAAGCGCATGGCCAGCCGCCACCTGCACGCGGCCGGCCTTGACACTGACGAGGCGATCGAGGCGTTCTACCACGATCTGCCCGCCGTGCTACAGGAGACGCTCGACCACGTCACCGAGGCGCGCGTCGAGGAGTTCATGACGGCGGCGGTGGACCAGGCCACCGCGCGCCTGCGCGAGTACCTGGCGTGAGCGCGCCGTGAGCGCACCGTGAGCGGGACGCTGCGCATCGTCCACGGCGCCGCCGAGGCGCGCGCCACCGTGCTGCGTCGCGACGCGCCGCTCGATCCGCCGCTGCCGCCCGCGATGCGCGCCGCCATTCTCGACGTGTTCGGCGCGCCACTCACGCCTGCCGAGGTGGTGGCCCGCATCATTGACGACGTCCGGCGCGAGGGAGACGCCGCCGTGCGTCGCTATTCGCAGCGCTTCGACGGCTCCAAGGACGCGCCGATGGAGGTGAGCGTCGAAGAGCGCGCCGCCGCCTACGCGCGCGTGCCCACCGAGCTCGTGGAGGCGGTCGTGTTCGCCGTCGACCGCGTGCGTACGTTCCACGAGTACCAGCGCGAGCACGGCCCGCGCCCGTTCGCCGAGCACGGGCTGGGCATGATCGTGCGCCCGATCGCGCGCGCGGGCGTGTACATGACCGGCAGCGCCGCCGTGCTGCCGTCGTCGATCGTGCATGTCGCGGTCCCTGCGACGGTCGCCGGCGTGCCCGAGATCGTCGGCGTCACCGCGGCGCGCGCCGACGGCTCGGTGCACCCGCTGAAGCTCGTGGCCGCGGAGCGCGCGGGCGTGCACCGCATCTTTCGCGCCTCGGGCGCGCAGGCGCTGGCGGCGCTCGCGTTCGGCACGGAGTCCATTCCGCGCGTCGACAAGCTGTTCGGCCCCGGCAACCTGTTCGTCACGCTCGCCAAGCAGCAGCTCTATGGGCAGGTCGGGATCGACGCGCTGTACGGCCCCACCGAGACGCTGGTGATCGCCGACGAGAGCGCTGACGCCGACCTGTGCGCCGCCGATCTGCTCGCGCAGGCCGAGCACGACGAGCTCGCGCGTCCGCTGCTGCTGACGACCAGCGAGCCGCTGGCGTACGCGGTGGAGCGCGCCGTTGAGCAACAGCTCGCCCACCTCGAGCGTGGTGCTGTCGCGCGCACGGCCATCGAGCGCGGGGGCGCGGCCGTCGTGGCGAGCCTCGACGAAGCGGTCGAGCTCGCGAACGAGTTCGCGCCGGAGCACCTGTGCCTGCTCACACGCGAACCGGAGGCGCTGGTGTCGCGCATCACCAACGCGGGCGGCGTGTTCGTCGGCGAGACGTCGCCGGAGGTGCTCGGCGACTACGTCGCGGGGCCGAGCCACGTGATGCCGACGGGCGGCTCGGCGCGGTACGCGTCGCCGTTGACGGTGTTCGATTTCCTGAAGGTGATGTCGACGATCGCGCTCTCGGCGGCGGAGCTGCGGCATCTCGGTCCCGCGGCGGCCACGCTCGCGCGCGCGGAGGGCTTGACCGCGCACGCGCGGTCGATCGAGCTGCGCCTGGAGGGCCGCTGATGCGCTTCGACCACCAGGCCGCGCTGCGCCCGGCGCTGCGCGGCCTGCCCGGCTACGAGCCCATCGAGCCGCCCGAGCTGATCGCGGCGCGCTACGGTGTGGCGCCGGAGCGCATCGTCAAGCTCGACGGCAACGAGAACCCGTATGGCCCATCGCCGCGCGCGCTCGTGGCGCTCGCGGCGCCTTACGCTGCGCACCGCTACCCCGACCCGGACCAGCGGCGCCTGCGCGACGCGCTCGCCGCCCGGCACGACGTCCCGCCCGCGTGCATCGTCGCGGGTGCAGGCTCCGACGAGCTGATAGACCTGCTGTTCCGCACGTACGTGCAGCCGGGCGACCGCGTCGTGATCGCGTCGCCGACGTTCGGCATGTACGCGTTCGACGCCGAGCTGCACGGCGCGCAGGTCGTCGACGTGCCGCTGCGCGAGGACTGGACGCCGGACGGCGACGCCCTGGTCGCGGCCGCTGCCTCTGCGCGCGCCGTGTTCATTCCTTCGCCCAACAACCCGACCGGCGGCACGCTGCCACCCGGGCTCGCGGAGCGGTTGATCGACAGCGGCGCCTTGCTCGTCGTCGACGAGGCGTACATCGAGTTCGCGCATGCGCCGTCGCTCGTCGAGCGCGCCGCGGCAGGCGACCCGCTCGTCGTGCTGCGCACATTCTCGAAGTGGGGCGGGCTCGCGGGATTGCGCATCGGCTACGGCGTCATGCCCGCGCCGGTGGCGCGCGTGCTGATGCACGTCAAGCAACCGTACGGCGTCAGCGTCGCCGCCGAAGTGGCCTCCCTTGCCTCGCTCGAGGACTGCGCGCTGCTCGACGAGCGCGCGTGCGCGCTCACGGGCGAGCGCGATCGGCTCGCCGCCGCGCTGGCGGCGCTCGGGTGGCTGTACCCCGCGCCCTCGGAGGCGAATTTCTTGCTCGTACGGATGGACCGCGGCGACGCGCTCAGCGCGCGGGAGGCGCTGCGCCGTCACGGCGTGTTCGTTCGCACGTTCAACCATCCGCGGCTGCGTCGCCACGTGCGCATCTCGGTGGGCATGCGAGCGGACTCGGAGCGGTTGCTGGAGGCGCTCGCGGCGATCGCCGGTGAGTTGGACGCGGAAGGCGAGGTGCACGCGTGAACATCGGCGTGGGTCGGCGCGCGGTGATCGACCGCGCGACGCACGAGACGCGCATCCACGTGGAGCTGCAGCTCGACGGCAGCGGCCGCGCGGACGTGCGCACGGGCGTCGGCTTCTTCGACCACATGCTCGAGGCGTTCGCACGCCACGGGCGCTTCGACGTGACGCTCAGCTGCGACGGCGACCTGCACGTGGACGTGCACCACACGATGGAGGACAGTGCGCTCGCGCTTGGCGCCGCCTTCGATGCCGCGCTCGGCGAACGCGCTGGCATCGTGCGCATGGGCGATGCGACGGTGCCGCTCGACGAGGCGCTCGTGCAGGTGGCGGTCGACCTGTCGGGCCGTCCGTACGCCGCGACGCACTTCGCCTTCCTCGGCGAACGCATCGGCGAGGCGCCTACGGAAATGGTGTCGCACGTGCTGCGCTCGTTTGCGACGGGCGCGCGCCTGGCGCTTCACGCGCGCCAGCTGGCGGGCGCGAACGACCACCACATCGCTGAGGCGACGATGAAGGCGCTCGGCCGCGCGCTGGACGCTGCGTCGCGCCCGGACGAGCGGCTGCTCGGCGAGGTCGCGAGCACGAAGGGGACGCTGTCCGCCTAGCGCGCCACGATTGCCGCTCGCGCCGCGCACGCCTAGCCTCGACGCATGACCGAGCCGACGACCGCCGAGCTGCTCGTGTTTGCGCTGTCGCTCGCCGACGCTGCCGACGCGGTGACGCTGCGCCACTACCGCGGCGGCGGGAGCGCGTGGCGCAAGGCTGACGCGACGTACGTGACGCTCGCCGACACCGAGACCGAGTCGCTGCTGCGCGCCACCATCGGCGCGTGCTACTCCGACCACAGCGTGCTCGGAGAGGAGGAAGGCGAGACGCGCGCACCCATGCCGTTCGAAGCGCCAATCGAGGACGGGCCGGGCGCGCAGCCGCCGCCGCGCTGGATCATCGACCCCGTCGACGGCACGCATAACTTCGTGCGCGGCATCCCCGTGTGGGCGACGCTCATCGCCTTCGAACGCGCGGGCCGCGTCGAGGTGGGCGTGGCGTCGGCGCCGGCGCTCGGCACGCGCTGGTGGGCGGGGCGCGGCCTCGGCGCGTACCGCGGCAC
>VGPB01000143.1 GCA_016875695.1 Chloroflexota bacterium
GACCGGCGCGGCGCCGCAGCGCGGTGGCGACACTGCGGCGCCGCGGAGGCTGCTCGAGGGCGTGCGGGTGCTCGACCTCGCCTCGTTCATCGCGGGGCCGGTGGCCGCGCGCCACCTCGCGGCGCTGGGTGCGGAAGTGGTGAAGCTGGAGCCGCCCGATGGCGACCCGTTCCGCGCGCTGGCGGCGGGGTTCCTCGGCTGGAACCAGGGCAAGCGCAGCGTGATCGCGGACGTGGGGACGGGGGGCGGCGCGGAGGTGCTGGCGCGCCTAGCGGCGCGCGCGGACGTGGTCGTGGAAAACTTCCGCCCGGGGGTCGCGGGGCGCCTCGGCGCGGGGTACGGGCGACTCGGGGCGCGCCACCCACGGCTCGTGTACGCGTCGACGAGCGGATACGGCGCGGCGGAGGGCTGGCGCGACGCGCCGGCGTTCGACGGGCTGATGCAGGCGCTGTCCGGGCTGTCGCACGCGCAGGGCGGCGACGGACCGCCGGTGTATCACGGCATGCCGGTCGCCGACGTGTTTGCGGCGCTGCTGACGACGTTCGGCGTATGCGCGGCGCTGTACCAGCGCGAGCGCACGGGCCGCGGCGAGCACGTGCGCGTGTCGCTGCTCGGCGCGGCACTGGCGGCGCAGACAGCGGAACTCGTGCGCTACGCGGGTGCGGCGCCGAGCGCGGGCGGCGGGCCCGCGTTCCGCGGGCGCGCCGCCGGGGAGCGCGCGTACGCATGCCTCGACGGCGAATGGCTGTACGTCGAGGCCTCGACCGTCGCGCAGCGCGAGGCGCTCGCGCGCTGCACGAGTCTGCGCATCGACCCGGCGACGCTCGCGGGCGCGGTCGAGGAGCCGGCGACGGAGGCGCTGGCCGGGGCGTTTGCGATGCGCCGGCGCCACGAGTGGCTAGCGCTGCTGCGCGCCGCCGGCGTACCGTGCGCGCCGGTGGCCACGCGCGCGTCGCTGCTGCACAGCGATATGGTGCGCGCGAACGGGCTGTCGGTACAGCACTTCCACCCGCTGTGGGCGTCGACGCTGGAGCCGGGGGTGCCGGTGCGCGCGTCGCGCACGCCGGGCGCGATCACGCGGCGCGCGCCACTGCCGGGTGAGCACACCGCGGCGGTGCTGGCGGAGCTGGGCTACAGCGAGGCCGAGCGGCTAGCGCTCGAAGCCGCGGGCGCGGTGCGCCAGCTCGACATGCGCGTGCGCTCCAACAACACGCGCGGCGGCACACCGACGGCAGCGGGCACGATGGTGGAGCTCATGGCGCGCGCGATCCTCTGGCACCACGACGTGGGGTAGGGGCGAACGTCGGCGTGCTCGCGCGGAGCGATGACAGCCCTCCGGGCTGCGGGACCCACCCGCCCACCCTCTTGCGAGGGGCTTCGCCCCTCGCGCTCCCCCAGCAGGGAGCCAACACCCGAGGACGACAATACGCTGGGGACGCGATCTCGGCTGCCGAGGACGCGGCGACGCGGGCCGCGCCGCACGTCGCGTCCTCGATCGAGCGTCGACGCTGCTAGGGGCGGGTGCTGGCGGGAACGGGGGGGGGGCGCTGGGCGGTAATCGCGGGGTCGTAGGGACGGCGGGCGGCTTCTTCCCAGAGCGGCCACGCTTCCTTGGCCTGGCCGTCGACGGCGCGCAGGCCAATCGAGGCGATCAGGTCGTTGGGGGGCGCGGAGAGGTAGTCGGCGTCGCGAGCGGCGAACCAAACGAGCAGCGGCGCGGCGAGCTCGTCGGCGTCCTGCAGCAGACGCTCGAGGAAGCGCCGCTGCTCGGAGGCGGTGGAGGAGTTGAGGCCGTCGCGGCCCGGCGTGGAGGCGTAGCCGACGGAGGCAAAGGCAATGGGCAGCGCGGTGTGGCTGCGCGCCTGGCGGTAGTAGTCGCTGGGGGCCTTGCGCGCGACGGCGTAGGCGAACGAGGGGTACGAGGTGAGTGCGAACAGGTCGAGCCGCCCCTCGAAGTCGCGCAGCAGCTCCCAGCGGGGCGCGTGGGGCGGGTCCCAGGGGATGACGCCGAGCAGCTGCTCGTACTGGAAGGTGACGAAGACCTGCGTGCGCGGGCTGACGGACTTCACCGCGGCGTACGCCTCCTGGTAGGCGGCGAGGAAGCGCTGGTACTGCGCTGGGTCGCGCTCGAAGGTGGCGTTGATTTCGGTGCCGAGCGAGAAGTAGGCGGGCTGGTGGTTGAGGCCGAGGTACTTGGCCTCGGTGACGAAGGCCTGGCGGAGCGCGGGGTCGGCGAACGTGCGGTCCTCGTAGCCGCGCGGGGGCGCGGCGAGCCGCTCGCGGGCGGCGGGGTCGAAGGGGTCGAGCGCGATGAAGAGCTGCAGGCCACGCGCGCGGAGCGCGTCGCGCTCGGCGGCGGTAGCGGCGCGCAGCTTCGTCGAGGGCGTGGCGCCGGGGAGGAAGTCGGCCCAGGCGGGGGCGCGCTGGATCAGCAGCACGTCGGCGTGCTGCGCTGCGAAGTCGAACGCAGCGAGGTAGCCCTCGTCGGAGAGCGTGGGCGGCAGCGCGGAAAAGCCGAGCTGGTAGCTGCGCGCCGCGCGGCCGCCGTCACGCGAGGCTGCGCCGTCGTGCTGGACTGCACTGTCGCGCTGAGCAGTATCGGTGGCCGCAGCGTCGTCGCGTGCGCTTTGGGAACAGGCGACGAGCAGCAGTGCGAGCGTAACGAGCGACGCGATCGCAGCGGAGCGGCGCACGTGATCGATGATGGTGGGACGGGGGGACGTGGTCAACGTGCGTTGCATCATGCGAGCCGGCGCGCGTACGCGCGTTGCCGGATCGGCGTATGTGCGTGCGGGTTACCCCAACGTGGACACAGCATGCACACGCTGATGCTCATCGTGCGCAGGAGGCGCGCGAACGGAACGAGGCGATGACCGAGAGTTGCGAGCTGGCGATCACGATCGACGAAGTGGCGGCGGCAATGCGCGCGGTGACGTCGGCGTCCGACGCGCGCGCAATCGTGAATCGCGCGTCCCGCATCGCGGGCGTGCCCAGCAACCACCCGCTCGCGGTGCGCAAGCTGCTGATGGTGTGCGAGGCGCTAACGGCCGAAGGCGGTCCCGTGCAGCAGGTGGCGGAGGTGCTCGCCGGGCACGCGCTGCGACCGGACGAGGGCGGTTACGCGGGCGGGGCGTCGCGATAGATGGTCTCGCGCGCGCCGTCGCCCCAGCTGAAGAGCGCGGCGGCGAAGCGCACGGGGCCAGCGACGGCAGCAGTCTCGATGCCGAGCACGAAGGCGTGCACGCGCTCGGCGATGCCGCCGTCCGCATAGAAGTCGACGGGGCGGAACACGCCGAACGTGGCGGAGGCGAGGGGGCGGCCGGCCGGCTCGGCGCAGGCGATGGCGAGCACGAGCTGGTCGATGCCGTAAGGGCGGCGCGTCTGCGCGATGGTGTCCTGGCACCAGGCAACGACGGCCTGGGCGATCGCGACGCACTCGTGGAGCTCGTGCCGGCCGCTGGCGGCGAGCCACTCGCCGTTCCGCAGGCCGGTACCTGCGCGAATCGAGGCCTCCACCTGCTCGCGGAGCGACTCGGAGCGGAAGCGGTCGAGCAGCCTCGTGAGCATCACGCCCCCCCCCGACGCGCCGCGGGGCCGTCCCGATCCAGGAAGGCCCGATGGCCGATCATCGGCACTTGTGCGCTAATGCACAGATGGGGGAGACGGCGGGTAGACTGAGCGCGATGGATCGCGCGCGCTTCCGCAGGCTGGTGCAGCGCGCGCTCGTGTCGCTCCCTCCGGCAGTGCGCGGGGCGCTCGACAACGTGGCGCTAGTGATCGAGCGGGAGCCGGCAGCCGAGGAGCTGCGGGCGTCCGGGCTGGGGCCACGCGACACGCTGTACGGGCTGTACGTAGGCACGCCGCGCACGGAGCGGACGGGCGGCGGGTCACTACTGCCAGACCGCATCGTGATCTTCCAGGGGCCGCTGGAGCGCTCGGTGCACCCGCGGGACATCCCCGCGGAGGTAGCGCGGACGGTGCAGCACGAGCTGGCGCACTACTTCGGGGTGACGGAGGAGCGGATGTCGGAGCTGGAGCTCGACTGAGGCGGCGCGCGCCGGCGCAGCTACAGGCCCCAGCCGGCGAGGCGCAGGGCGGCCGAGATGATCAGCGCGGCGACGTAGGCGTAGCCGACGATGCGGATGCGCCACCCGATGCGCGCGAGGCGCGACTCCGGGCGGCGGGGTTGGTAGAGGAACGCGACGCCGAGTCCAACGACGCCGGTGAGGACCAGGACGACCAGCAGCTTGCCCACGGGCGCCATCGTACGGCCGGCCGGGCGCGGCCGCTGCCCGCCGCGGGCGACCCGGGCGCGGGTTGACTTCAGAACGGGCGTTCGTATACAGTCCCACGCGTCGAACATCCGTACTAGCTCAGAGGACCACCATGTCCCCTACCGCCATGCGCGCCCAGGAACTGCTGACCGCGCGCCGGCTGCGCCGGTTCGCGATGCACGGACCGCGCTGCCCTGACTGCAGCGGGCCGCTGGTCTTCGGAGAAGGCTGCCACGCGTGCCCGGTGTGCGGCTTCTCCGGCTGCGCGCCGCAGGGGGCCGAAGGCTGGGACCGCGCCGGGGGCGGCCGCGGGGCGGCGGCCTAGCCCGGCGGGCGTTACAGAGCGGCGGGCCGGCATGGCGCACACGGGCGCAGCCTTGGACAGTTATGTCGAGCATAAGCGGGACGCACACGGCGTCGTGTACGCCGTCGAGGTGGTGACGGCCGAGGCGTGGGCGGACGTGCTGGAAGAGCCTTCGGCGGTCGAGCGCGCGGACATGCGCGTGGTGCGGCTGCAGCGCGGGCGCGCGCCGGGCGGGCTGCCAGACTGACTGGTCGTGGAGCCGGCACCGCGACGCGTCGCCGAGAGCGCGTCGGCGTACGGCCGGGCGGCGGCCGCGGTGGAGCTGGCGCGGTACGAGTCGGCGTGGCGGCGGTCGCCGCACTTCCGCGAGCCG
>VGPB01000144.1 GCA_016875695.1 Chloroflexota bacterium
TGCCGGTGCCGTGGCGCGCGGCGCACAGCACGCGGTCGCGCAGCGCGGGGTCCGCGCGGCGCAGGGGGACGCTGAGCGCGATGAGGTCGACGATCTCGTGGTAGGCGGCGAGCTCGTCGCGCGCGCCAGCGTCGGCGCGCATCAGCGCCTCGACGGCGGCTGCGTCGTCGCCGCTGAGCGTGCCAAGCGCATAGGCGGCGAGCAGGTCGTCGCGCTCGTCCGCCGTCACTCGAGCGCTCCCCCATCGAAGTCGCCGAGAGTGGAGCGCAACTTGCACAGCGCGAGGCGGACGCGCGTCTTCACGGTGCCGAGCGGCACGCCGGTGCGCGCGGAGATCTCGGTCTGGGTGAGGCCGCCGAAGTAGCCGAACTCGATCACCTCTCGCTGCGCGGGCGGCAGCACGCTCATGGCCTGGCGCACGACGCGCCGCAGCTCGGCGAGCGCAAGCGCGATCTGCGGGTCGTCGACGACGCTGGGCTCGCGCACGGGCTCGTGCAGCGGCTCCTGCACCTGCTCGCTGCGCGAGCGTCGCGTGAGCCGGCGGCGTTCGTCGATCGCGCGGTTGCGCGTGACGGACATGAGCCAGCTGAGCAGGCGGCCGCGGCCGGGGTCGTACGACTGCGGGCGGCGCCAGAGGCGTAGGAACACCTCTTGCGTCACGTCCTCGGCGAGCTGGCGGTCGTACAGCACGCGGAGGCTGACGGAGAACACCAGCGAGGCGTAGCGGTCGTAGAGGCGCTCCAGCGCCGGGAGCTCGCCGAGCATGAGCGCGGCCATCAACTCGTCATCAGTTCGCGCGTCGGGCGCGGTGTCCGCAGACGTTACGTCTCGCGGTACGCGCCGGATTGGCACCGGCCGGGAATCAGCCACGGAATCCTCCGCCTGGTGGGGCGGGCGCGGGCCCACTATAACGTGGCGCAGTGACCGCTCGGGGGGGGACCTCAGACTGCCGCCCCGGAGGCGAACAGCAAGCCGCGCGCCAGTACCTCGCCGGCGAGCACGGCGCCGACGGCGATGTAGAGGAGCCCGGTGGCGGACATCATGCCGCGGATCGCGGCGGCCCGCCACGCGAGCAGGGCGAGGACGAGCGGGAACAGCAGCCCGACGGTGACGCGCAACCACAGCGCGGGGTTGGCGGCGAGGCTGACGCCGAAGGCGGTCTCGGTGAGGGGCTCGACGCGCACGGGCGCGGCGAGGGCGACGGCGGCAAGCAGCAGCTGCACGGCGACGGCGGCGACGAGGAGCAGCGACATCTGCTCGAGCGGCTCCTTGGGCAGGCCGGCATTGGTGAGGTACCAGTGGCCCCAGAGCATGGCCATGAGCGCGCCACCGAGCGCGCCGGCGGCGGCGAGCATGCTAGCGAGCATGCCGGCGTAGGACCACGCGGGCGCGCCGATGAGTGTGGCGAGCCAGGCGAGCGTGACGAGCGTGAGCAGCAGCGCCGTGGCGCCGAGTGCGAGCCGCAGACCGCGCCGCCCGGCGAGGGCGGCAAGCGCGTACGCGACGGCGGCGGCGCAGCTCGCGGCGAGCAGCCAGCGCAGCGCGGGCAGGCGCTCCGGACGCAGCACGTAGCCGTCGACGTCGGCGCGGGCGTGGAGGGCGGCGGCGGCGAGCAGCGCGAGCAGGACGAGCGGCGCAACGGTGAGCGCAGCGGTCTGCACGTAGCCGCTGGTGACCGTGCGGCGCGCGTCGAAGAGCGTGACGAAGGCCAGCGAACCGGCGGCGAGCTCGACGAGCAGCATCAGGAGCGCGTACGGCAGGGAGTCGGCGCTCACGAGAGCGGGATCTTAACAGCGCGCGGGAACCAGTCAAACGCGGCACGGGGTGCAGGCGGGCGCGGGCGGCGGGCCGACGATCGCGCGGTGACGTATCTCACGCGGCAATACGGCTCGACGTCGCGCCGGCTGCTGAAGGCGCTGCGCGAGGTGCCGCACGAGATCGAGCAGCAGCTCGTGGAGCTGGACGACGACGCGGCGGCGTGGCGCCCGGCTGCGGGCGAATGGTCGGCGGCGGAGGTCGCAGGCTTCCTGCGCGAGTCGGAGCGGGAAGACCTGCGTGCGGTGCGCGCGATGCTGACGCGGGACGGGGCGGCGATCGCGGAGCGGCGCGCGTACCTAGCGCCGGGCAAGCAGAACTTCGCATGGCAGTCGCTGCACACGCTGTGGAGCGAGTTCGTGGAGCTGCGGGAGCGGCTGCTGTGGACGCTGGAGCTCGCGGAGGGCGCGTGGGATTGCCACGGCGTGCACCCTTACCGCGGGGCGGTCACGTTCTCGACATGGGTGCACGAGGTGAGCGAGCGCGACCTCGAGGCGGCGTGGTCGCTGCGCAAGCTCGCGGAGCAGCGCCCGCCGGCTGCGTCAGGAGCCCGTCGCCGGCGTCGCCGAGCTGCCGGGGGCGGCGGCGGCGGGGGTGGCGGCGGTGAAGCCGGCGAGGGCGAGGCGCAGCGCTTCCTGCTCGAAGCGGCGCAGCAGGGGCATGGCTTCGGCTGGGGTGAATCAGGCGACGCCGAGCAGCTCCCACGCGACGGGCGTGGGGGCGCCGTCCGGGCGCACGCGGCAGCGGTAGACGATGCTGAGCCCGGGCGCGGTGCCGCGGCCTGAGTGCGGGCCGTGGGGCTCGGCGAGCAGCAGCTGGGCGACCTCGACGTGGAGGCCGGTCTCCTCGTGCAGCTCGCGCTCGATGACGCTTGCGGGATGCTCGTGACGGCGGAGCCAGCCGCCGGACAGGCCCCATGGGTAGCGGGGCCGGAAGACGTGCTCGGCGAGCAGCACGCGGCCACGGTCGTCGAGCACGACGCCGAGCGCGCCGACACGCTGGCGGGGCACGAAGCGAGCGGGCATGCGCGAGCCTTTCTCGGCGGCCGGTGCGGCTCAGTACGCGGGGGCGGAGCGCGCCTCGGCCACGGCTTGCCAGAGATCGCCGGCGTAACCGACGGGCGCGGAGCACACCTGCCCGACGCAGACGTAGGCGACGGCCTCGCGGTCGCGCGGCAGGTCGAGCTGCGCGATCGTGACGTCGTCGCGGCCGGGCTCGAGGCGCTGGACGGTGCGCGGCAGCAGCGGCAGGCGCAGTGCGGCGGCGTGCAGCGCGCGCGTGCGCGGCGCGATATCCGGGTCGGCGGTGCCGATGACGGTGATCTCCGGCTCGGCCTCGACGAGGCGATCGACGGCGAGCGCATAGGCGGCGGCGAGCAGGCCGTAGTGCTCGTAGGTCGTGGCGAACGTGCGAAGAGTCTCGTCGGCGACGCGGAAGTAGTACTCGTCGTGGGTCAGGCGCGCGATGCGCATGAACGCCTCGGCGACCTCCGCGTTGTCGGCGAGCGGCTGCGTGCGCACGCCGAGCAGGCCGGTCTGCTCGTGATCGCGCGCGACGTCGAAGCAGGCGCCGCCAGGGGCGCGCCAGCGCTCGTCGATGAGCCGCGCAAGCTGGCGCGCGCGGTCGAGGTGCACGGGGTCGCCGGTGACCTCGTACGCATCGAGCAGCGCGAGCGCCATCGCGGACTGGTCACCGAGCAGGCCGAGCAGGTGTGGGGTGCCGTCGTAGTAGCGATAGATGCCGGCGGCGCCGGCGCGCATGCGTGACCACACGAAGTCGACCGCGCGCGTGCCGCGCTCGATCCAATCGGAGCGATCGAAGCTCACGCCGCACACGAGGTGCGCTCGCGCGAGGCCTGCGGTCCACGAAGCGTAGACGCGCGGGTCGACGTACGGGCGGTCGCGCTGCGCGCGGGCGCCGGCGTCGAGCGCGAAGTACGCCTCGTCGGCGTCCTGCGAGCCGTAGAAGCCGCCGTCGGGAGCAGCGAGCGTGCGGTCGAGGTAGGCGAGCGTCGGCTCGACGATCGCGAGCGCAGCAGCGCGGTCCTCCGGCGAGGCGAGCGCGAGCTCGGCGAGCGCGAGCAGCAGCCCGCCGTGATCCTCGGACATCTTCTCGAAGTGCGGCACGCTCCAGTCGGAGGTGGTGGAGTAGCGGAAGAAGCCGCCCTCGACGTGGTCGTAGGTGCCGCCGCCGGCCATCTGCTGGAACGTGAAGCGCGCGCGTGCGAGCGCCTGTGCGTCGCCGTCGCGGATGCCGGCGCGCACGAGCAGGCGCAGCGCGTCGGCGTGCGGGAACTTCGGAGCGTCGCCGAAGCCGCCGTGCGCGGCGTCGTAGGCGGCGTCCACGGCGGTGCGGATGCGTTCGACGATCGCGGCGTCGAGGGCGCCTGCCTCGGGTGGAGCCTGCTCGCGCTCCTCGCGGCGGCGGCGCACGTCGGCGACGCGCGCGCGCACCTCGTCGCGGCGGGTGTGCCACGCCTCGTTGACGCGGTTGAGCAGCTCGAGCATGCGGTCCGGGGGGATGTAGGTGAGGCCGGCGAGCACCTCGCCGTCCTCGTCGAGAAAGGCGGTGGTAGGCCAGCCGCCCATGTTGTAGCGCGCGTTGATGTCGGGGCGCGTGTCGTTGTCGACGCGCACGGGGATGAAGCGCGAGGTGATGAGCGCGATCACGCGCGGGTCGGAGTAGGTGGTCTCGTCCATGACGTGGCACCAGTGGCACCACACGGCGGAGAGGCCGAGGAGGACGGGCTTGTCCTCTGCGCGCGCGCGCTCGAAGACCTCCAGGCCCCACTCGAGCCAAGGGATCTCGTGCGCGCGGTTGGGGCGCAGGGAGAAATGGTGCGGGCTCGCCTCGGGTATCGCTGCCTCCGTTCGCGCTGCCTATCGAGGGTAGCACGGTCACCTGTGCGCGCTCGGCGGGGGCGCCCGGGCGGGAGGGCGGCTAGGTGTAGTGACCACGAACCTGTGAGAGACGACTGACCGGCGGGAGGCCACCGAGCGAGCCATGAGGCTTGCGTCAGTTGTACTACCGCAGCCAGCCGGCGAGGGCACGAGCG
>VGPB01000145.1 GCA_016875695.1 Chloroflexota bacterium
CGCTTCCCGGGCTGATTGAGTTGATCGAGCGCATGCCCAGCGAGAAGCGACCGGTGCTGGTGCGCGGCGATTGCGGCCAGGGCGGGGAGCCGACCATGGCCGCGCTCGAAGCACGCGAGGTGCACTATCTGTTCAAGCTGCGCCTGACGAAGAACGTCAAGCGCTACATCGAGCGCGGCTTCGCCACCGGGCAGTGGGTCAATGCCGGGCAAGGCTGGCAAGGCCAGGAGGGCACGATTCAGCTCACGGGCTGGAGCCGAGGGCGTCGCATCGTGATTCTGCGCCGTGTGCTTCAAGGCGAAGTGCTGCTCACCGATGAGAACCAACTCAGCCTCGCCTTCGTGGAGAAGGACGTCCCGGCCAAGGGCTACGAGTATGCGGTGCTGGTGACCGATCTCGCCTACGACACGCGCGCCATCGCGCAACTGTACCGTGACCGCGCCGATGCAGAGAACGCCTTCGATGAGTTGAAGAACCAGTGGGGCTGGGGCGGGTTCACTACGCACGACCTGAAGCGTTGCCGCTTCAGCGCCATGACCGTGGCGCTTGCCTACAACTGGTGGAGTCTGTTCGTGCGCCTTGCTCACCCCAAGGCGCGGCTGGAGGCGATCACCAGTCGGCCGTTCCTTCTCTCGGGGATTGGGCGAATGACTACGCATGCGGGCAAGACTCAGCTCTCGATCACCCCTATGCATGCCAGAGCTACAGAAGCCCGATCCATGCTCACGGTGGTAAGCCAGCGGCTGAAGTCTTGGAAATGTGCTGCGGAGCAGTTGGCCTTCGCTTCGGTGTGGCAGCGCGTGTGTGAGTTCATCACAACTCACGTGACCGGATTTAACTGGCTCACCGCGCAAACAGCACCACTTTTGACGCATCGCACATAGAGCCAACTGCGGTTTTTAGGTTCATTCTGGTGCGTACAGCGCATCGGCTTGCTCGAGATCGTCGCCAACCAGGCCAGGCCGGGGCTCGTCGAGTACGCGGATGGCGAGCAGGTGATCTTCCCGCCATAGCGGAGCGCATTCCCGGGTGCCGTCGCCCGCGATGGCGATAGGAGTTTCGCCTACATGTGCGTCGGCGTCCCAATCCCGCGCGCGAGGCTGCTCACTTGGCAGGGCACGCAGGCATCCGCCCGCAGATCTCTCGGGCGACGCTTCGTCCCGACATAGCCCCCCGTCACGTCCTCGAGCTCGCGAGCGAGGCTCGCTCGTTCCTGGCCGATCCCTGCACGTGGGACGGGGCTCGAGCAGGCTGCGGCGAAGAGCAGCGACGCGGCGCCGTGGGCGAAGCGGGCGTGCATGATGGGCGCGAGGGACTTTATCGGGCGCATCGAGACCCTCCAGGTGCCGGACGCGACTGCGCGCGCGCGAGGATCACCGGAAGCGTGAGGCCGCGTGAGCTTGCGGGACGACGTGGACGTTCGAGCTGAGCATGTCCACCGATCCCGGTGGGGTTGTGCGCTGCGTTGGTCACGGATCGTGATGTTGGGGATGGGGTCCCCCTCGGGGAGCTTGAACATCCGCGCCCTTTGGGGGAGTCTCCTTTCTGCCAAGATCAGAGACCCGCAAAGTGTGCCACGAGCTGCTGCAGGACCCCAACTTCTTTCGACTGCTGCTGAGCATTGACGAGGAACTGGCCGCGGAGCTGAAGGCATGTGGCTGCGCGTGCGGGGGCGTGCTTCATCGCGCCGACTATCCGCGCAAGCCCCGCGGCTGCCTTGCCGAGGTTCGCAGTCAGTTCGAGTCGCGCTGGAGCTTCTGTTGCGCCCGCTGCCGCAAGCGATCGACCTCGATGTCGGTGCGCTTCCTGGGGCGGCGGGTCTATCTCGCCGTGGCGGTGGTGGTGGCCTCGGTGCGGCGGGTCCAGGCGAGTGAATCGGCAACGCGACTTGCCCGGGCGCTCGCCGTTCCGGTGCGCACGCTGGAGCGCTGGCGGCGCTGGTGGCAGGAACAGTTCGCGCGCACGGCGCTGTGGCGGGGCGCCTGTGGCCGGTTCCTGCCGCCGGTGCCGATCGAGCGCATGCCGGCCGGTGTGCTGGAGCGGTTCACGGGAACGCCCACGCAGTCGATGCACCACTTTCTGATGTTCCTCACGCCCCTGACGGTGGGGTGCCCGATCACGCTCGCGGAGGTCCTCTGACCACCCGCAGAGGATGCGCGTAGCCACGCTCGCCGAGGGCTCGTAGCCTTCACTCCCGCACGCGTCGCCGCCGGCGGCGCCTTCCCGGGAGGACCCGTTGAGCTCGATCACCGATCCCCCCAAACGCGATCGATGGGCGCGGCTGCGCTTTGCGATCATCGGCCCGCTGCTCGCCGCCCCACCGCCGCCGCGCGAGTTGCACGGTGCGCTCAGGGCGCTGGCCGCGAAGACCTGGCGCCACCCGGTATCCGGGCTCGACGTGCGCTTTGGCGTCTCCACGCTCGAACGCTGGTACTACGCCGCGCGGCGCAAGCCCGATCCGGTGGCGGCGTTGAGGAACCGGCTGCGCCGCGACATCGGACGCTTCCCGAGCTTGACGGCCGTGGCCATCGAGACCCTTCGCGCTCAGTACCGTGAGCACCCGGGCTGGACCGTGCGACTGCACGTGGACAACCTGCACGTCGCACTGGCCGGCGCCGGTTCGCCTGTGCCGTCCTACCCGACGATCCGGCGCTACATGTTGGCCAACGCGATGGTGCGCCAGACCCGGCCCCGGCGCGCGAGCCAGGGCGCGCTGCTCGCCGCCGACCGCCTCGCGCGTCTGGAGGTCCGAAGCTTCGAGGTCGAGCACGTGGGCGCACTCTGGCACCTGGACTTCCATCACGGCAAGCGATCCGTGCTCACCCGCGCGGGCGTCTGGGTGAAGCCGCTGCTGTTCGGCTGCATCGATGATCGCTCGCGTCTGATCTGCCACCTGCAGTGGTACCTCGACGAGAGTGCCCAGACGCTCGTCCACGGGCTCGCCCAGGCGTTCATGAAGCGCGGGCTGCCGCGCGCGCTGATGACCGACAACGGGGCGGCCATGGCGGCCTGCGAGTTCACCGCGGGGCTCGCCACCCTGGGCATCGTGCACCAGCCCACGCTACCGTATTCGCCCTACCAGAATGCCAAGCAGGAGTCCTTCTGGGGTCGCGTCGAGGGCCGCCTGATGGCGATGCTCGAAGGCGAGGATAGCCTCACGCTCGACTTGCTCAACCAGGCCACTCAGGCTTGGGTCGAACAGGAGTACCACCGCACCCACCACACCGAGATCGGCGACACGCCGCTTGCGCGCTATCTGGCCGGGCCCAACGTCGCACGCCCCTGTCCGGACACGGGGCAACTGCTGGGCGCCTTCCGCATCGAGGTCACCCGCCGCCAGCGCCGCGCCGATGGCACCGTGAGCCTCGCCGGCAAGCGCTTCGAGATCCCCGCACGCTATCGCCACCTCGAACGCGTCACGGTTCGCTACGCCCGCTGGGATCTCACCCGGGTCGAACTCGTCGACGCGCGCACGGGCGCCCTCCTGTGCCCGGTCAAGCCGCTGGACAAGGCCGCCAACGCCGATGGCCAGCGCCGTGCGCTCGATGGGCCGCACACCGACCTCTCGCCCACGCCCGCCGCGGGCATCGCACCGCTGCTGCGCCAACTGCTCGCCGACTACGCCGCCACCGGACTGCCCCCGGCATACCTGCCTCCCGCTGACAAGGAAATGCCATGAGCCAGAAACTGCTCGCCCTGTACGGACTGAAGTTCAACCCCTTCTCCCCCGAGCTGCCGACCGATGCCATCTACCTGCCGCCCAGGGTCGAGAACTTCTGCTGGCGCATCGAGAACAGCCAGATCGGCGAGGGCGGCTTCGCCATGATCCACGGCGAGCCCGGCAGCGGCAAGAGCGTCACCCTGCGCCTTCTGGCCGAGCGCCTCGCCCGCCTGGCCGACATCACCGTGGGCATCATCAGCCACCCCCAGAGCAACCTCGCCGACTTCTACCGCGAGATGGGCGAAGTGTTCGCAGTCCCCCTCAAACCGCACAACCGCTGGGGCGGCTTCAAGGTGCTGCGCGAACGCTGGATCGAGCACCTGCGATCCACCCGCCGGCGCGCGGTCCTTCTCATCGACGAAGCGCAGGAGATGCGCTGCGCCGTGCTCTCGGAGCTGCGCCTTCTCGCCAGCGCCCGCTTCGACTCCCAGCCGCTGTTGTGCGTCATCCTCGCCGGCGACGCGCGTCTGACCGAGAAGCTGCGCCGCGAAGAGCTCGTCCCCCTGGGCTCGCGCATCCGCACCCGGCTCGCGCTCGAACACGCCAGCGGCGAAGAACTCGCCGCCTGCCTCAATCACCTGCTGGGCGCCGCCGGCAACGCGAGCCTCATGACCCCAGCGCTACGCCAGACCCTGTGCGATCACGCCGCCGGCAACTACCGCGTGCTCACCACCATGGCCGCCGAACTGCTCGCGGTGGCCGCCCAGCGCGAGTCTCCCAAACTCGACGAGAAGCTCTACCTCGAAGTGTTCGCTCCTCCCGACACCGCCGCCACCCGGCGAAAGGCCGCCGCGCGCTGACCCGAGCCCAAGGATCTGCCATGTGCGAACACGACCCAACCCCCGAACTGCAGCTGCCGCCCCTCACCGACGAGGCCGCTGTCGAAATCCTCGACTTCCTCTGCGACCTGCTCACCGCCTTCGAGAACCGCTACAGTGCCCAGGTCCGCCGCTACTACCAGGATCGCTCCTGCCACAACCTCATCGAACCTGATCGCAACCGCGCTGCCGACGATCCGCCCTTCTGATCAGTCACACCCCCGCAAAGCACAACGCCGTCAGCAAGAACCGCTGACGGCGTCTTCATCCTGATCGTCGGCGC
>VGPB01000146.1 GCA_016875695.1 Chloroflexota bacterium
GGCCGGGTTGCGCGACCCCCACGCGCTCGCGACGCTCGGCTGTGCCGCGGTGGTCGCGGCGCCCACCGATGAGGCGGCCGCGATGCTGCGGCGGCTCGGGTTGCGGGCGCGGGCGCACGGCGCGCTGGAGCGCCGCACGCTGGCGATCGCGCGCGCCTTCGCGGAGCTAACCGCGGCGCGAGACGACGCGCTGCCGCTCGGTCACTTCGAGGCGCTACGCACGCTCGCCGAGCACCCCGAGCGCTTCGACCCGCGACTGTTGCGGACGTTCGTGCGCGCGCTCGACGCCGAGGCCCGCGCGCCGGCCGCGACGAACCGCCGCGTTGCCTGAGCGGAAGCAGCAGGCCATGGCACGCGCTATCCTCGACCCCGCCCCACAGCGTGAGACAAGGCGGCGCGTGCCCGTGCTGGTCCAGCAGACACACCGCGTGTCGCGCCCGGCGCACCCCGCCTACACGCGCTGGTGCGCCGAGTGGTGGTGGACGTCGCTCGCCACGCGCGGCGTGCCGCTGCTCGCGCCCGGTCGCTGGCAGTTCGGCGGGCTCGACGACGAGTACATGAGCTATTTCGTCCACGAAGACCTCCCCCCGTGGGCCGCCGTCCACGATGCACAGAGCCCGGCGGCCGCGGGGTGGCACACGCAGGCGCCGCCATCCGCCTCGTGCCTGCTCGAGCTCGACGACGTGGGGGCGTGGCGGACGCCGCACATCCCGGGCTTCAGGCCGGGCTCGGTGATCTCGGAGCGCCCGTATCAGCTGCGCGGGGCGGCACGGGGCCAGTCCGCGGAGCTGTCGCGACAGCACGTCTGCCCGTGGCTCGAGCACATGGGCGCGCGGCTGATCGCCTTCGGCCCCGACCCGCTCGGCAGCGCCGACCATGTGGTGACACTGACGGCGTTCCGCTCGTTCGCCGACTGGCAGCGGCTCTCGCATCCCACGAGCAGCCCGGGCGTGCCGGCGGACGTGATCCGGGCGTGGAACCAGCGCGCGGCGCTGCTCACGCACAGCAGCGGCGGGCTGCTGGTGATCGAAGCGAACGGCGCGAAGCAGACGCGCGTGTGATGACGGACGAGCGCCTCCAGGGCGACGAGCCGATGCCAGAGGCGCTGCTCGTCGCCCTGGAGGCGCTCGCCGCCGAACTGGCCGCGCTGGCCGGCGCCGAGATCGCGCAGACGCTGGGGCGCGAGATCGCCGTCGAGTACAAGGACCCCGCGCGCGGCGCCCCCGATGCCAGCAACCCGGTCTCCGAGGTCGACCGTGCAGTCGAGGACTTGATCCGCGAGCGCGTGGGCGAGCGCTTCCCGCAACACGGCATCGTGGGCGAGGAAGTGGAGCTGCACCCGGACCCCGCGCACGAGTTCCTGTGGGTGATCGACCCCGTGGACGGCACGACGAACTTCGTCAACGGCTTCCCGCTGTTCTCGGCGTCGGTTGGCGTGCTGCACCGCGGCCGCCCGGTGGCGGGCGCGATCTGGTGCTCGACGAGCCACGAGCTGCGCGCGGGCGTGTACCACGCGCACGCGGGCGGCGCGCTGCGCTTCGACGCGCGCGCGGTGCCGACGGGCCGGCCGAGCACTGGAGTACGCCGCCGCGTGATGGCCGCGCCCGGGGGCGCGCCGGGGCGCATGACGCACTGGGACACACGCGTCACCGGCTCCACGGCCATCGAGTGCGCGTTCGTGGCCGCGGGCATCTTCGTGGCAGCGCGCTTTTGGAACCCGGCGCTGTGGGACGTGGCCGCCGGGGTGGTGCTCGTGCGCGCAGCCGGCCTGGAAGCGTGGGTGCGCGAGGGCAACCGCTGGCAGCCACTCGAGGCGTTCGCGGCGCCAGCCAGTGTGCGCGAGGAGCGCACGCCGACGCTGCGCGACTGGCACCGGCCGCTCGTCATCGGCCAGGCGGACGCCGTAGCGGCGCTGCTGGATCGCGCGCGCCGCCCCCCGTGGTCGCGACGCCTGCGCCTGGCGCTGCGCGCGCTGCGCGGCCGCTAGCAGGCGCGCGCGGCTCGCGCGGCGAGCGCCGCCCCGCGCACAGCACAGCGGGTGGTGGGCGAGGTCCGCAGCTCTTCAGATCAGGAGCCACGGCACGCAGCGCCACGGGTACATCTCCGGGTTCCACCGCTGCGAGCGCGAGCGCATCGCAACGCCCCTGCAGCGAGGCGCCGGAGCAGCGCCGAGGCGCAACGCAGGGGCCAACACAGCCGGGCCCCTGCCGGGGAGCGCGAGGGGCGCAGCCCCGCGCCCAACACACGGGTGGGTGGGCGGGTTCCTCAGCTCTTCAGATCAGGGGCCACGGGACGCACCGCCACGGGTACATCTCCGGCAGCACGGGGTGCGCCACGAGCGCCGCGCAGCGGCGCTGCAGCGCATCGACCTCGTCGCGGCGCAGGCACGCGCGCAGCGCCGCAGTCGCGGCGTCGCCGGCCGCGAGCCCGGCGCGCACGCGCTCGATGTCCACGACCAGCGGCTCCGGCAGCACGCTCCCCGCGAAGTCCCACACCACCGTGCGCAGCTTGTCGACGCGGTGAAAGCACAGCCCGTTGTCGATGCCCCACAGGCGTGCACGTGCGTCGAGCAGCAGGTGGCCGCCCTTGCGGTCCGCGTTATTCGCGACGAGGTCGAACGCCGCGAAGCGCATCAACTGCTCGCGATACGCGGCGTCGCCACGCAGCGCGAAGTAGTGGCATGCGGGGTCGTGCTCGATGAAGAGCTGCAGCGAGCCGGGCCCCTGCGGCCCGTCGCGCACCACCGTCGGCGGCACGATCGACCAGCCCAGCGCGCGCGCGAGCTCATACGCGGCGAGCTCGCGGACGTGCAGCGTGCCGTCCGGAAAGTCGTGCAGCGGCTGCTCGCCGGCGGCGGGCTTGTACACGCCGAGGCCCGCGCCGTACGCCGCGTGCGTGAGGTCGGCGAGGAACACGTAGTTCGAGGAGTCGTAGATGAGGCGCAGCGGGCCGAACTTCGCCTCGCGCAGCGCTGCCAGCACGTGCGCGTCGTCGGACGACCAACCGTTGACCAGCGCGCCGATGGCAACCATCGCACCGCTCCGCTCCGCCCCCGCGATTGTAGGAGCGCGGCGCCCACAGCCGGCGGCGCGCAGCGGGCGGCTCAGGTGGTACGCACCACCTCGCGCGTCGCGATGCCCAGGCCGAGCCGCATCGCGCAGCAGTGCATCATCATCATCGCGAGCTGCGGCAGCGCGGCGTCGAGCGCCGCCTGGACGGCGCCGAGCGCCGGCTCTCCCAGCCCCGCTGCGCGCAGCGCCTCGCGGCTGGCAACCAGCGGTTGCGCGAGGAAGCGCGACGAGGAGCGCGCGTAGTAGTACAGCGCGCGCCCGCGCTGGCGGAACAGCGGGTAGGCCGACAGGTGCTGCAGCTCCTCCCAGGCGGCATCGAGGTAGCGCGGCCAGCAGGCCACCGCGCGATACAGCTCCGGCGGGGCCGCGAGCTGCAGGACCTCGGCGACCTCCGGGAGCGAGGGGTGATCGGCCGGCGCGAACGCGACTGGCGTGGCCAGGTGAGCGCGTTCGCGCTCCGCGATCTCGCGCGGCTCGAGCCTGCCCTGCCCGCCCACGCGCGGCCGCTCCAGCGCCTCCGCGAGCGCCGCGAACAGCAGCAACTGCTGCGGCTGGCCCCAGTGGAACACGTCGAGCACGGCCGCGACCGCGTCGAGGTCGGCGTCCGCCAGGCCCGCCGCGCGCAGCGCGTCGCGGCTCACCACGGGCTCGTACTCGGCGTACGCAGCCTCGACGGCGTCCAGCGCCATGTCGGCCATGTACAGCGCGCTGCCCAGGAAGCCGGCGGTGTCCACCGACGGGGCGACCTGCGGCCAGACGTGCTCGAGGTAACCGTCGACTGCGGCGAGCGTGGCCACGGCGGCGGGCACGAATGGCAGCCGCAGCGCGTCCGTCATGGCCTTGCCGTACCGCGTCCCGCGTGCGCTCACGGGTGCAGCATAGCGGCTGCGCGATAGCGAACCCGGCGCAGCGCAGCGCGCACGCGAGCATGCGGCCGTCAGCGATTAGTCAAGCGAGCGCGGCTGTGCTATCACTGCTAAGCCGAGGCGTCGCCGGCATGCACCGGGCGGGGGCCGGCGAAGCGACGGCTGGGAAGCGCTCGCGCGCGTGCGCAGGGATCGCGCACTTGCCGGCCTTGTCGCCGCGCTCGGCGGCGTGGCGCTGTTCGCCGTGAGCGCCGCCGCCCAGGACGCGGACATCCTGCGCGTCCGCCTCGACGGGGCGTTCGAGGCGGACGGCACGGGCTGAGTCGCGGGGGGGCGACGCTCACCGCGGAGGGCGGCGTGGGACGCGCCGTCGCGGCCGCCGCCGGCCCCATCTCCGTCAGCTCTGAGTGGTGGCGCGTGCCGACCGTCCCGCGGGCGGCGCACACGCTCCAGCTGCGCGTCGCAGCCGATGCGCGCGTGAGCGGTGTCGCCGTGCAACTCGCGTTCCGCGCGGCGGACGGCGCGAGCGTGGGCACGCTCAGCGGCGCGCCGGCCGCGGCCGGCGAGGCGTTCGCCACGGTCAGCGTCGGTCCGTCGGAGAGCCCCGCCGACGCAGCGTTCGCGCAGATCATCGTGCGCGCGACGGCGAGCGCGCCGGGGGCCGTGCTGCGGCTCGACGGTGCGGTGCTGGCGCGCGACGCCGCGGCCGCCGCACCCCCGCTC
>VGPB01000147.1 GCA_016875695.1 Chloroflexota bacterium
GTGCACACGCGCGCGCCGAAGTCCATCAACGCCGGGTTCCAGCGCGCCGCGTCACCGCGCGGCAGCAGCCGCTGCGCGGTCGCGAGCAGCGCACCGCGCGGCGTCTCCCGCGCGGGCTGCAGGTCGCCGTGCACCACGCGACCCAGCACGCGCACGACGTTCGTGTCGACCGCGACGCCGTCGTCGCCCCACCCGAAGCAGCGCACGATCGCCGCCGTGAACGGACCCACGCCCGGCAGCGCGAGCAGCGCCGCCTCGTCACGCGGCAGCGCGCCGCCGTGCTCCCGAGCGCAGACCTGCGCCGCCGCCACAAGCGCGAGCGCGCGTCGCGGATAGCCGGCGCGCTCCCAGACGCGCAGCGCCGCCGCCGCGTCGGCCGCCGCCGCGTCGCCGAGCGTCGGGAACGCTGCCATCCAGCGCTCCCACAGCGGCAGCACGCGCGACATCTGCGTCTGCTGCGCGCACACCGCCGCCACCAGCGCCGCGTACGGGTCGCGCGCCCCGCGCCATGGGAACGCGCCGCCCTCCGCCGCGTACCACGCGAGCAACCGGCGCCGCAGCGTGCGCACGCGCTGCGGCGCCGGTTGCTCGCGTGCGACCTGCTCGTCCACCCGGCAACGATAGCGGGCGGCATCCTCATTCGCACGGCAGGTCGCCCCTGCCGTCCCACACCCAGACCTCCGTCTCGGCGCCGCGCCAGCCCTCGCCACGCACGATGATCACGTTCGTCGATCCCGGTCGCATCGCCTCGGAGATGTCGAACGTCGTGTTCTCGTTCGGCCGCACCCTGAGCTCGAACTCGTGGCAGTTGTTCACCCGCACGACGATCTTCCGCATGCCCGGGTCGCCGTTGCACACGGTAAGCTTGCCCTCCACCTGCGGAATGTCGCAGAACACCACGCGCGGCCGCTCACCCTCGCTCTTGATCAGCAGCGCCCCCGCGAGGTCGCAGATCGCGGTGTTGCCGGCCATGTCCGTCGCCAGCAGCTCGACGTGGATTGGCGCCGCGAGGTTGATGCGCGACATCGTCACCACCACCGACGCAGCCGTCCCGGGGGTGAACGCCGGGATCACCGTGTTCGAGTTCACGTTCACGGTCGCGCCGATAAACTTCAGCCCGGTTCCCGTGTCCCGGGCCGTGACCGTCCACTTCCTGCCGCCGACGATCGTCTTTAGCACGCACACCGGCGGCGTATCGTCCGGCGCAGCCGCCACCACCGTGAAGCACTCGCTGCTGTCGTTGGTGTGGCTGCCCGCCGCGTACGTCGCGTCGCCGGAGTACTCGGCGCGCCAGCAGTACGTGCCGGCCGCCGCCGTCGCCGTGGTCGCGTCCAAGGTCGCGGCGCCGCCCGTCAGCGCCTTCGCCGCGCCCACCTGCGTGCCGACCGCCGCGCACGTACCGCCGTTCGCCGTGACGTCCGCGGGCGCGCACAGGAAGAACGTGACCGTGCCGGTCGACGCGCCCGAGGCGTGCGCCACCGTAACCGCGGCGCTCGCGCTCGTGCCGGCCGCCACGCCCGGCCCCGTCGGCGTCGAGGTCGTCGCGATCGTCGCGACCAGCAGCGCCGCCACCACCGTGAAGCACTCACTCGTGCTGTTGGTGTGCGTCGCCGCGAGGTACGCGCCGTCACCCGAGTACTCGGCGCGCCAGCAGTACGTGCCGGCCGCGCCCGTCGCGGTCGTCGCGTCCGAGGTCGCCACACCGCCGGCCAGCGCAGTCGCCGCCGTTCGCCAGCACCGCCGCCGAATCGCACAAGAAGAACGTCACCGTGCCGCTCGGCGTTCCCGCGGAGCCGCTGACCGTGGCCGTATCGCTCGCGCTCGTGCCCGCCGCCGCCCCGCCGCCCGTGGGCGACGACGTCGTCGCGACCTGCGGCGCCACCCGCTCCGTCCAGTGCTTCGTCGCCGTCGCCGTCACCGGGCCGTCCTCGGTCGCGATGGTCGCCATGATCGTGTCCGTGCCCGCCAGCGTGCCGGTGTACGCGAATGTACACTCGCCGGGCGCGCTCGCCCCGGTCGTGCACGCGCCCGCCGCGGCGTTCGCGCCGGTCACGCCGATCGTGACCGGCCAGTTGTTGAGCCCCGCGCCACCCTCGAAGTACGCGATGGTCACCATGTGCGACGTGCCCACCGGGTTCGTCGCGGTCGCCGGCGTCACCAACAGCCCGTCGGCCGCCGCGTTCGCGACGCCCGTGGCGCGCACCACGAGCAGCGCGACCGCCAGCACCACAAGCACTTCCAGCAGCTACAGCCCCACCCCGCGCATGGCGTCCCCTCCTCCGTTGCGTGACCCGCGGCAGTGCCGCCGACGCTCCCCCCGAGGCAGCGCCCGGCCTCCCTGCGGGCCGGGCGCGCGGTTACAGCTAGGACAGCAGGGAACGCCCGCCTCCTACGTCGGGCGTCCACCAATCTTGGCGCCGGCCCCTAGGGAACCCGCCCCGCACGTAGTGCGCGCCGGCCGGTGCGGAGGGCGAGGGCCCGTGGCATACTCGTTCCGGGCTCGCTGTCGCTGCACCGCACTGCGCGCGAGGCGACCCGTGCTCGCATCCAAGCCGGCGGCTCGGCACGTGCCGAGCCGCCGGCAGGCCGGAGTCCAGCCCGTGACCCAGACGCCTGCCCCGCCGGGCACCGCGGCGGCCCTCCCGCTCGCGCATCTGTTGCCAGACACCGCCGCGCTCACCGCCGACGGCGCGCTCAGCCTCGGCGGCTGCGACCTGCGCGCGCTCGCGCGCGAGTTCGGCACGCCGCTCTACGTCTTCGACAAGGCCACGCTCGAGGCGCAGTGCCACGGGTACCTCACCGCCTTCCGCGCCGAGCACGCGGAGACTGCGGTGCTCTACGCCTCGAAGGCGTTCCTCAACCGCCCCTTCGCGCGCCTCGTCGCCGCGCAGGGCCTAGGCTTCGACGCCGTCTCAGGCGGCGAGATCGCCGTGCTGCGCGCCGCCGGCGTCGACATGCGCAGCGTCTACTTCCACGGCAACAACAAGAGCGCCGAGGAGCTCGCGCTCGCCGTCGGCTGCGGCATCGGCCGCATCGTCATCGACAACCTCGGCGAGGTCACGCTCGCCGAGGCCGCGGCGCGTGCCGCCGGTGTCGTGCAGCCCGTGCTGCTGCGCGTCTCCCCCGGCGTCGACGCGCACACCCACGAGAAAACCACCACCGGCATCCTCGACACCAAGTTCGGCGTGCCGATCGCCACCGGTGCCGCCGAGGTCTCCGTGCGCGCGATCGCCGAGGCCACCCACCTCGAGTTCCGCGGCCTGCACATGCACCTCGGCTCTCCGATCTTCGAGCTCGAGCCCTACGTGCTCGGCATTGAGGCGCTCGCCGCGTTCATCACGGACGTGTGCCGCGACCGCCTCGGCGTCGCGGTCCCCGAGTGCTCGCCGGGCGGCGGCTTCGCCGTCGCCTACCTCGGCGAGCAGCAGCCGCCCGCGCTCGCCGCGTATGCGCGCGCGATCTGCGGCGCCTTCCGCCGCGAGGCCGACGCGCGTGGCTTCCCCATGCCGCGCCTGACCATCGAGCCCGGCCGCTCGATCGTCGGCCGCGCCGGAGTCGCGCTCTACACCGTCGGCGCGCGCAAGGAGATCCCCGGCGTGCGCACCTACGTCGCCGTCGACGGCGGCATGGCCGACAACGTGCGCCCCGCGATGTACGGCGCACGCTACGAGGCGATCGCCGCCGAGCGCCCGCTCGCACCCGCCGAGGAGACCGTCACGATCGCCGGCAAGTACTGCGAGTCCGGCGACATCCTCGTGCGCGACGTCGCGCTCCCGCGCCTGCACACGGGCGAGCTGCTCGCGACCCCCGCCGCCGGCGCATACCAGCTCGCGATGGCCTCGAACTACAACCTCGCGTTCCGGCCCGCGGTCGTGCTCGTCGCGGACGGCGCCGCGCGCCTGCTGCGCCGCCGCGAGACCGCCGCCGACCTGATGGCGCTCGATGTCGACTGACCTGACGCACATGTCGAGCGCGGTCCGCCCCGCGCCGCCGCCTGCCGTCGCCAGCTGGGGCATGGCCGGCCAGGCGCCCGCCGTCGCCGCGCTGCGCCGCGCGCTCGACACGGGGCGGCTCGCCCACGCCTATCTCTTCAGCGGCCCGCCCGGCGTCGGCAAGGCCACGCTCGCGCGCCGCCTCACGCAGGCGCTCGCGTGCGAGCGCCGCGCCGACGACCCCGACGCGGCGCCGTGCGGCGAGTGCCGCGCGTGCGTGCACGTCGAGGCCGGCACCGCACCCGACATCGAGCGCATCGCCATCGGCGGCATCTGCGACGAAGGCGGACTGGCGCACCGCGATCACGCCGCGGACGGTTCGGCGCGTATCCGCATCTGCCAGGTACGCCGCCTCGAGCGCGTCGCCAGCCTTGCGCCGTTCCAGGCGCCGCGCCGCATCTTCGTCATCGACACCGCCGACGACCTCCAGCGCGAGGCCGCGCACGCGCTGCTCAAGACGCTCGAGGAGCCGCCCGCCTCGGTGCTGCTCGTCCTGCTCGCCACCGACGCCGACGCGCTGCTCCCCACGGTGCGCTCGCGCTGCCAGGAGCTCGTGCTGCGCCCGCTCCCGCGCGCCGAACTCGCCGCGCTGCTCGCCGCGCAGCACGGCCTCGACGCCGCCACCGCTGACGCGCTCG
>VGPB01000148.1 GCA_016875695.1 Chloroflexota bacterium
CGCCGCGCTCGTTCGCCGAGCGCCTGCCCTGGCGGCGCACCGCCGGCGGTGCGCCCGCCGCCGCGCCGGCGGTGGAGCCGGCGAGCGACCTCGAGACGCTCATGCTGCGGCTGCGCAGCGCCGCACCCGGAGCGCTGGACCCGCTACCGCGCAGCCCCTGGCTCGGGCGGCTGCTGCCGGAGTGGGAGACGCAACGCTGCCTGCCGCACGTGGCGCCCTTCCACCATCACCCCGTGGACGTGCACGCGTGGCGGACCGTCGCCGAGGCGCGCCTAGCCATCGACGAGGATGCGGAGCACACCGCGACCCCGCTGGCCGCCGCCGCGCTCACCGACCGCCCGGGCGACGTCGATGCGTACGACGAACTGCTGCTTGGCGCGCTGCTGCACGATATCGGCAAGGGGCACGACGGCGATCACAGCCGCGTCGGCGCGATCATCGCCGAGCGCATCGCCGCGCGCGCGCGCCTCGACGCGGAGATGTCGCGCCGCCTGGTCACGCTCGTCGCGCAGCACCTGCTGCTGCCCACGGTCGCCACGCGCCGCGACATCGCGGACGAACGCGTGATCCGCGAGACGGCCGCGCTCGTCGGCGACGTGCGCACGTTGCACATGCTCTACCTCATCTCGGTCGCCGACGCGCGCGCGAGCGGACCCGACGTGTGGAGTCCGTGGAAGGCGCAGCTCATGCGCTCGCTGTACCTGCGCGTGCTCGAAACGCTGGAGGCGGCGCCGGGCGCGCAGAGCATCCTCGTTCGGCGGCGCGGCGAGATCGTTGCCGCGCTCACCAACCGCTTCGCGGCGGCGGCCGTCGAGCAGCACATCGGGCAGCTGCCGCCCACGTACCTGCTGTCGATGCCGCCGGAGGTGATCGGCGATCACTTGGACCTGACCGCGCGCGCGAACGGCGGCACCGCGGTACAGCACGACCGCGAGACGAACGTGGACCGCCTGACGGTCGCGACGCGCGACCGCCCGGGCATCCTCGCGCTGCTCGCCGGCACGCTGGCCGTGCACAACGTGAGCGTGCTCGGCGGCAACGCCTACACGCGCGACGACGGCGTGGCGATCGACGTGATGTACGTCGCCGACGGGCTGGGCCACGACATCGACGAGCGCCGCTGGCAGCGCATCACGGAGGCGGTACCGCTCGCGCTGGCGGGGCGCTTCCCCATCGACGCGCGCCTCGCGGAGACACGCGCGGCATACGCCACCGCGGCGCCCGCACCGATCCCGACGACGGTGCAGGTCGACAACTACGCCTCCGACCGCTACACGATCGTCGAGGTGCGGGCCGCGGACCGCCTGGGCCTGCTGTACGCGATCACGCACGCACTGCACTCGCTCGCGCTCGACATCCATCTCGCGAAGGTGGACACCATCGGCCGCGAGGTGGTCGATGCGTTCTACGTGCTGCGCGAGAACGGCCGCCGCGTGGAGGCGCGCGACGAGATCGAGCGGCTGATCCGGCGCGTCCGCGACGCGGTCGCCGCCCTCGACGCGCCACCTGCGTCGACGAGCACGTAAGCGAGCCGCCGGCGCAGCCGCCGCCGCACGGCGGCGAGGCGCGCCAGGCCCGCTACTGCGTGTTGAGCCAGCCGGCCAGCCGCTCGGGCAGCCCGTCGGGGTATACGCGGTGGGTGCCGCCCAGCACCTCGGCCAGCGGCAGCCAGCGCGCGACGAAGCTGCGCCCGCCCTCCAGCGCGCGGATCGGCCCGAGGTGTTCCGGGGCCGCCTCCGGTGCGAACTCGCACAGGAACTCGAAGCAGACCTCGTGGCCCGGCGCGCCGTTGAACACGAAGCGGTTCTCGGTCACGCCGAGCGAACCGCGCACCACGACCGCGCGCCCGATCTCCTCGGCGAGCTCGCGCACCGCGGCGTCCGCCGCCGCCTCGCCGAACTCGATGGCGCCGCCGAGCGGGCGGTAGAACTGCTCGCCCTTCACCACGTCGTAGCCCTGGGCGCAGAGCAGGTGGTCGGCGTGCAGCAGGACGGCCAGCGCTATCGCGCGCACGTGCTGCGGGGCGGTGTGCGGCGCGGATCTCTCGGCTGCCCCCATGCTCGCGCCTCTCGACAGCGGGAACCCGTGTGCGCCAACGCAGGTGGTAGGATACGCGGCGCGCTGCGCCGTGCGCGCGGGCGCGAGCCGTCAGCCACCCATCGACGTTGGCAGCCAGCCACGAACTAGCGCGGAGCGGGGGGGGAACACCACCATGGCCGGCGAAAAGGCGATCTACGAGCTGGGCGAGCTGCCGCCGCTGGGCTACGTCCCGAAGCAAATGTACGCGAGCCTGATCCGCCCGGAGCGCTTCGGCGACCCGCGCGACGCGTTCAAGGTCGAGGCCATCGACGTACCCACGCCGGGGCCGCGCCAGGTGCTCGTGTACGTGATGGCGGCCGGCACGAACTTCAACAACGTCTGGGCCGCGCTGGGCCGGCCGGTCAACGTGATCAACGCGCGCCAGCGCCAGGGCGCGACGGAGGACTTCCACGTCGGCGGCTCGGACGCCTCGGGCATCGTGTGGGCGACCGGCAGCGAGGTGAAGAACGTCAAGGTCGGCGACCGCGTCGTGCTCTCGTGCGCGATGTGGGACGAGGACGCGCCCGACATCAAGGCAGGGCGCGACGTGATCGCCTCGAGCACGACGAAGGTGTGGGGCTACGAGGAGAACTGGGGCTCGTTCGCCCAGTTCGCGCTCGTGGACCACTACCAGTGCTTCCCCAAGCCGGAGCGCCTCAGCTGGGAGGCGGCCGCCGCCTACATGCTCGTCGGCGCGACGGCGTACCGCATGCTCGCGGGCTGGGCACCGAACACAGTGAAGCCGGGCGAGCCCGTGCTGATCTGGGGCGGGGCCGGCGGCCTGGGCACGATGGCGATCCAGATCACGAACGCGATGGGCGGCATCCCCATCGCCGTGGTCTCCGAACAGAACCGCGTCGAGTACTGCCTGCAGCTAGGCGCGAAGGGCGTGATCAACCGCAAGGAGTTCAACCACTGGGGCCGGCTCCCCGACATCGACGACGCGGACGCGTTCGGCGAGTGGATGAAGGGTGCGCGGGCGTTCGGGAGCAAATTCTGGGAGGTGCTGGGCGCGCGGCGCAGCCCGACGATCGTGTTCGAGCACCCAGGCGAGGCGACGATTCCTACGTCGATCTTCATGGCGGAGAACGGCGGCATGGTGGTGATCTGCGCGGGCACGTCCGGCTACAACGCCGACGTGGACCTGCGCTACCTGTGGATGCGCTCGAAGCGCTTCCAGGGCTCGCACTTCGCGGACGTGGAGCAGTGCGCGGCGCTGAACCAGATGGTCGCCGAGGGCAAGGTCGACCCCTGCCTCTCGACGGTGTACCCGTTCGACCAGGTCGGCGAGAGCCACCAGGCGATGTACGAGAACCGCCACGCGCCCGGCAACATGGCGATCCTCGTGAACGCCATGCGGACGGGCCAGACCGACATCGACATCCCGCGCAACTAGCGCGTCGCCGCCGCGACAGCGCAGCGCTCGAGGAGCCGCCAGCACCCGTGCCCCTCGAGCGCTGCCAGTTCTGCACCGCCCGCCCGCGCGAGGAGACCGCGGTCCTGCGCTGGCGCGCCGACTCCGACGAGCGCGAGCGGCTGACGCTCTGGCTGTGCACGCGCCACCTCGAACGCATGCAGCGCTCGGGCACGCGCGGCTGGGCGCATCAGGGGTGGCTGCACAAGATCGGCTGGTGGTAGCGCAGCGCTACTGGATAATCACCAGGTCCGGCGGGCGTGGGAGGGCGAGCAGCGCGCCCATCGACAGCAGGGGCGCGTCCCACTGCTCGAAGAGCTTGATCGCGGAGCGCTGCGCGTAGGGCGCGTGGGCGAGGCGCACGAACAGCTGCAGCTTCGAGTACGGACTACCCCAACCGTCCATGTCGATGACCAGCTCGACGCCGGGCTGCGGCGCGAGCAGCTCGGTGCGCGTCAGCATGTCGAGGCGGAACTGGTGCACCACCAACAGCTTAGGCGGCAGCCGCTCGCGCTGCGCGAGGCTCCCGAGCCAGTGCGCGACCGCGTTCAGCTCGTGCGCGTCGAGGCTGCCGATGCGCTGGCCGGGCACGCCGCCGCGCGCGCGCATCGCGAACTCCGGGTCGAGCGCGAGGTGCACGAACGGCTCGGCCAGGAACGGCTGCAGGCGGGCCACCTCCGCGAGCGGGTCGGCGAGCCCGCACTGCACGTCCAGGAACAACAGCACGCCCGCCTCGCGCGCGGCCTCGACGTACGCGGCGACGGCGTCGGTATCGAGCCGGTCGAGGTACGAGCCGTCGGCCATGGGCAGCGGCTGGGCCACCGCGACGATCAGGTGCAGCGCACCCACCGCGCGGCGGGGCCCGTTGAGCGCGTCGAGCGCGGTCGCGCGTTCCTGGGCCAGACGTGCCGCGGCCGGCGCGTCGTGCGCGCCGAGCAGGCCCATGACGGGCACATTCGGGTAGCCGTAGAGCGCCACGACCTGGGCGTCGCCGGCGAGCGGCGTCCAGCGCGCGGCGGCGTCCGCGGCGTGCGCCGCCCACAACACATCGGCTGTGCGGGCGGCGCTGCCGTCGTCGAGGGCATCGAGGCTCGCGACTGCAGCGGCGGGCGGGACCGCG
>VGPB01000149.1 GCA_016875695.1 Chloroflexota bacterium
CTGCGTCACCTGCGCACCCGCCCCTACACGCCGCGCACCAACGGCAAGGCCGAACGCTTCATCCAGGTGCTGCTCCGCACGTGGGCCTACGCCTTCGCCTACCCCACCAGCGCCCATCGCGCTCGTGCCCTCGCCGGCTGGCTGCGGTAGTACAAACTGACGCAAGCCTCATGGCTCGCTCGGTGGCCTCCCGCCGGTCAGTCGTCTCTCACAGGTTCGTGGTCACTACACCTAGCGGCCGCAGGCGCAGGCGCCGCCGCACCCGCAGCCGCCGCCCCCACCGCCGAGGTCGATCGTCTCGAACGCGGGGCCGCCGGTCGCGCGCACCGTGGCGAACGCGGAAACGACGCGGCGGGCGACGCCGTGGCCGCGCGGGCACGCGGCGGCTTCGAGCGCGGCGCTGACCGGCCGCCGAACCTCGAAGGTGGTGGCACAGGGAGGGCAGAAGTACTCGTAGATCGGCATGTGCGGCTCCTTCGGCGGCCCTGATTCTAGCGCAGCTCGACCACCAGCCCGGGGCGGGGCGGGGCGGGCGCGCTGCGTCGGACTAGCGGAGCACGCGAGGGCCTTCCCAGGGCACGGCCCAAGGCTCGGGGGCCTCGAGCGCGGGGGGCGGGGCGCGCGGCGGTGGGCGCGCAACCACAGCGACCACGCAATCGCCCCACCGAGGGCGAGCGCCAGGCCGAGCAGCGCGAAGCCCCACTCGATGCCGCGGGCGTCGGCGACGGCGCCCACGGCGAGGCCGAGCGGCGCGAAGCAGAGTCCGCGCACGAGCGATTGCGCCGAGAGCACAGTCGCGCGCTGCGCCGAGGACGTGCGGCGGTTCACGTAGCCGGTCACGATTGGCACGAGCATCGCCTGCAGCGCGGCGACGACGGCGAACAGGCCGAACACGGCCATCGAAGTGAAGCCCGCGAGCGCGGCGTACGCGGCGACGCCGAGCGCCACGACAGCGACGAGTATGGCGGCGTCACCGAAGCGCCGCCAGAGCGCGCTGGCTGCGAGCGTGCCGAGCGCGGCGCCGGCGACCCACGGCAGCTGCCACGCGGAGAACGCGAATCCCACGTCGGCGCCGCGGCTGAGCAGCAGCGGCTGCACGAGGTACATCGACGCGCCGAGGGTGGCGGCGGACAGGCCGGCGAAGAACACGATCCAGCGCACGGCGCAGTCGTGCCAGACGAGGCGCAGGCCCGCGGCGAGCGTCGCAAGGTAGCCGAAGCGGTGGTGCTCGGCGGGCTCGCCGGACTCGGCGGGTTCTCGGCCGCACGGCGGCTCGACGAGCGAGAGCGCAACGGCCGTGAGGAAGAGGGAGAAGGCGAAGCCCGCCCAGATCATGAACTGCATACTCGTAGCGGCGGCGATGGGCGCGCCGAGCAGCGTCGCGGCGGTGACGCCGCCCCACATCGCCGCCTCGGGCTCGCCGGCCAGGCGCTCATCGTCGCGCTCGCGGCCCAGGGCGCGCAGCGTGTCGAAGAGCAGCGCGAGGTCGGCGCCGGGTATCAGCGCGTCGGCGAGCGCCCAGAGCGCGAATGACGCCAGCAGCAGAGTGAACGAGGTAGCGTACGCGAACAGGACCAGCGCGCCCGCGAAGCACAGCGCGCCGAGGCCGAGCGAGAGGCGCCGCCCCCAGCGATCGGGGACGGCTCCGGTCGGCACCTCGAGCACCGAGATCACGGGGAAGAACATGCTGTTCGCGGCCGTCACCTCGGTGAGGGTGAAGCCCTGCTCCACGGTCAGGTACACGACCCACACGAGGATCCAGAGATGGAAATCGCGCAGGGAGCGGAACACGAAGAACAGCGGGATGTTGCGTGCCAACGCCTGCTGCATTCGCCTGCCGCCGTCCCGTAGCTGGAGGTCGCGCTATCGCACGCGCCCGGGCGCCCGGTCGAGGCGGCAGCCAGCGCGGGCGCGGCGCCGCGTGCTACCGTGCGCGGGATACCCGAAGGAGGTTCACATGGTCGCGACAGACCGCCCCGGCATCGACCACGAGCTGACGCAGGTGGGTACGCGCCCGGTGCGCCCGGATGGCGTCGACAAGGTGACGGGGCGCGCGCGCTTCGGCGTGGACGTCAACCTGCCGCGCATGCTGTACGGGCGGGTGAAGCGCAGCCCGCACGCGCACGCGCGCATCCTGAACATCGACGCGTCGCGCGCGCTCGCGTTGCCGGGCGTGCGCGCGGTCGTGACGGCGAAGGACTTCCCCGCCGCCGACGACAGCGTATCGGAGCTGGGCGAGAGCGTATCGACGGCGCGCTTCCTGCTAGAGAACGTGCTCGCGTCGGACAAGGTGCTGTACACCGGGCACGCGGTGGCGGCGGTCGCCGCGACGGACCCGCACATCGCCGAGGACGCGCTTGAGCTGATCGACGTGCAGTACGAGGTGCTGCCGCCGGTGCTGGACGTGCTGGATGCGATGCAGCCGGGCGCGCCGCTGTTGCATCGGGCGCTGCGCACGGTGGAGATGGCGGGGCTGTTCATGCCCGGCACCGCGACGGCTGCCGAGCCGAGCAACGTCGCGAGCCACATCCGCTTCGAGCGCGGCGACATCGAGGCGGGCTTCGCGGCGTCGGACGTGGTGATCGAGCGCGAGTTCCGCACGAGCACGGCGCACCAGGGCTACATCGAGCCGCACAACGGCACCGCGTTCTGGAACGCCGACGGCGAGCTGACGGTGTGGGTCTCGACGCAGGGGCACTTCGGCATCCGCGACCAGCTGGCGCAGATCCTCAAGCTGCCGCTGTCGAAGCTGCACGTGGTGCCGATGGAGATCGGCGGCGGGTTCGGGGGGAAGATCCCGGTGTACATGGAGCCGCCGGCGGCGATCATGTCGCAGCAGACCGGACACCCCGTGAAGATGCTGATGAACCGCAAGGAAGTGTTCGAGGCGACGGGCCCGACCTCTGCGACGTACATCCGCGCGAAGATCGGCGCGAAGCGCGACGGCACGATCCTGGCGGCGCAGGCGTACCTCGCGTTCGAGGCGGGGGCGTTCCCCGGGTCGCCGGTGGGCGCGGGCGCGGCGTGCGCGTTCTCGAGCTACGACATCCCGAACCAGCTGATCGACGGCTACGACGTCGTCGTCAACAAGCCGAAGGTACAGGCGTACCGCGCGCCGGGCTCGCCGCAGGCGACGTTCGCGACGGAGTCGATCCTCGACGAGATCGCGGAGCAGCTAGACATCGACCCGCTGGAGCTGCGGCTGAAGAACGCCTCGTCGGAGGGCACGCGCCGCTCGGACGGCGCGGTGTTCCCGCGCATCGGCGCGCGCGAGCTGATCGAGGCCGCTCGCGACACGGCGCACTACCGCTCGGAACTGTCCGGCGCGAACCGCGGGCGCGGGGTCGCGCTCGGGTTCTGGTTCAACGGCGGCGGGGAGTCGGCCGCGTACGCGACCGCGAACTCGGACGGCACGGTCGCGCTGACGACGGGCTCAGTGGACATCGGCGGGCAGCGCGCGGCGCTAGCGCAGCAGTTCGCGGAGGCGATGGGCATCCCGTACGAGCGCATCGTGTCGCAGGTGGGCGACACGGACTCAGTTGGCTACACGCGCGTAACGGGCGGGAGCCGCACGACATTCGCGACGGGCTGGGCGGTGTACGAGGCGGCGATGGAGCTGCGCCGCCAGCTGGAGGCGCGCGCGGCGATGATCTGGGAGTGCGAGCCCTCGGCGGTGCACTACTCGGACGACGCGGTGCTGCACGGGCCGGCCGGCAAGGAGATGGCGTTCGCGCAGCTGTGCGCACAGCTGCCGCACACCGGCGGGATGCTGCAAGGTCGCGCGGGCGTAGCGCCGATGACTGTGGGCCCGGCGTTCGCGTGCCACATCGTGGACGTCGAGGTCGACCCAGACACGGGCAAGGTGACGGTGCTGCGCTACACGGCGCTGCAGGACGTGGGCAAGGCGATCCACCCGTCGTACGTCGAGGGGCAGATCCAAGGCGGGGCCGCGCAGGGGGTCGGCATGGCGCTGACCGAGGAGTACCGCTTCGACAACGACGGGCGCATGCTGAACCCGACGTTGCTCGACTACCGCATGCCGACGACGCTGGACCTGCCGCCGATCGAGACCGTGCTCGTGGAGGTGGCGAACCCGGGCCACCCGTACGGCGTGCGCGGCGTCGGCGAGGTCCCGATCGTGCCGCCGCTCGGGGCGGTGGCGAACGCGCTCGCCTCGGCGACCGGCTCGCGCATGCGCACGCTGCCGGCGACGCCGGAGCGCGTGCTGGACGCGCTGCTGGAGGCGAAGCGCTAGCTGGACCCGAGGGCCGGGCCGCCTGCGGGCGGCCCGGCCCTCGCCCCGATCGCCTTACCGCGGACCGACTCGAAGCAGACCGGAGATCCGCGCGAGTGGCCGATTTCGTGGCGCCGGGCGTGTGGTGGCTGCATGACACGCGCGGCAGCAACGTCTTCGCCGTGGAGACGGCCAGCGGGGCGCGGCTGCTGATCGACTGCGGCTTCGCGTCGAGCGCGCGGGGCATCACCGCCGAGCTGGCGACGCTGTGGCCGGAGCGCGGGCCGGGCTGGCTGCTGCTCACGCACGCGCACGTCGACCACAGCGGCGCCGCGGCGGCGCTGCGCGCTCGCTTCGGCGCGCGC
>VGPB01000150.1 GCA_016875695.1 Chloroflexota bacterium
CGCTCGTGCCCTCGCCGGCTGGCTGCGGTAGTACAACTGACGCAAGCCTCATGGCTCGCTCGGTGGCCTCCCGCCGGTCAGTCGTCTCTCACAGGTTCGTGGTCACTACACCTAGCCGCCCTCCCGCACGAGTCGTGCGAACGCCGCGAGGTCCGCGACGCGCGCGATGCTCGGCGCGTACGCCACGCCCCGATTGCGCGGCCAGTCCCGCAGGTACACGCGCACGCGCGAGCGCTGCGCGAGCAGCTGCGCAGTGCGGCCGTCGTCGTCCACGTGCTCGCGCGGCGCCAGCTCGGCGAGCAGCGCGAGCTTGAAGTGCGGGCTGCGCAGCGCCGTGTCGTTCGTCACGATGCGGTCGATTGCGTCGGCCAGCCCGTGCCGGTGCAGCCAGAGCTGGGGGCTCGTGCGGCGGCCCGTGAGCAGCACGATGCGGCGCACCGCCTGCAGCTCGCGCAGCGCGCTGGCTGCTTCCGGCAGCGGCTGGCGCAGCTCGAAGCGCAGGCGGTCCGCCACCAGCGACAGCGTACGCGGCGGCACGCGCGCCGGCCGCGGCTCAGCCGCCGCTTCGAGGAAGCGCGTGCTGATGCCGAGGTTCACCCCGAACGGCGGGCTGCAGATCACGCCGTCGAGGTCGAGCGTCACCAGCGGGCGCTCCGCGTTCACGCGGCGCCCTCCGCGGGCGCGAGCTCGTGACGTAGCGCGATCACCGACACGGCAAGCCCCGCGAGCAGTAGCCCGGCGCTCGCCAGCAGCACGAGCGGGTCGACGCTCGCGAGCAGCACCGCCGCCGCGCCGCCGCCGATGACCGCCGTGATGGGCACGCCGCGCACGCTCCCGCCGACGCGGAACGCGCGCTCGGCGTCCGGGCGCCGTACGCGCAGCGCCACCAGCGCCGCGTTCACGACGATGAGCGCCACGAAGATCGTCATGTTCATCAGCTGCGCGACGCGCCCGATGTCGCCCGACAGCGCGAACGCGAGCGCGGCGCCGCTCACGGCCGCGGTTGCCACCCACGGCGTCTCGCGCCGTGGGTCGATGCGGCCGAATGGTGGCGGCAGCAGCCCGCGCCGCGCCATGCCCCAGGCGAGCCGCGCCCCGGTCGCGATCAGCATCAGCACCGTGTTCGCCGTCGCGAATAGCGCGATCACCGCCAGCCGGTTGCCGAGCCGGTTCGTCGAGGCGCGGCGCACCACGTTGGCCAGCGGCGCCGGATCGTTCGCCAGCTCCTGCCACGGGATCACCGACACGGCCGTCACCGCCACCAGCAGGTACAGCGCCGTCGTGATCGCGATCGCCAGCAGCATCGCGCGCGGGATGGTGCGTCCGGGATCGCGCGTCTCCTCCGCGAGCGTCACCATCTGCTCGAAGCCCGTATATGCGAAAAACACCAGCGACGCCGCCGCGATGATGCCGCCGGCCCCGCGCGGCGTGTCGGCGAGCGCGCCTAGATCGAGGTGCAGCAGCCCGACCGTGATCGCGAGCGTAAGCCCACCGGCCTCCAGCAGCGTGAACACGACGGCGACCGCCACGGTCTCGTGCACGCCGCGCCACACGACTACCGCACTCGCCACGGGCAGCACGGCGGCCGCCGGTCGCACGTCCGGCCTCAGCAGGTCGTCGACGTATCCCCCGAAGCTGATCGCGACGGCGGCCGCGGCGAGCACGACCATCGTCAGTAGCAGCCAGCCCATGAGGAAGCCGGTGCGCCGGCCGAACGCCTCTCGTGCGTACGCGGCGCTCTCGCCCGCCTCCGGAAACATCGCGGCGAGCTCAGCGTACGACAGGCCGGTCGCGCCCACGAGCACCGCGGCGATGAGGAACGAGGCCCACAGCACGCCGCCCGCGTCCGCGGCCGCCTCGCCGATCAGTACGTAGATGCCCGCGCCGAGGATGATGCCAACGCCTGAGACCGTGGTGTCCCAGAGCCCGAGCGTGCGGCGGAGCGGTGATGCGCGCCCGGCCTCGCTCACACGCGGATCGGCGGCGGTGGGGGCGGGCTCGGCGGCACGCCGGGCGGCGTCGGCGGGGGCTGCGGCGGCCCGCTCGCGCCCGCCGGTCCGTGCGACGGATCGCTCACGCCGGCTTCGCGGTGCTGCTCTAGCACGTGGTAGAACGCATCGAGCCGGTCCTCGACGCGCCGGAACACGGAGCCTTCCGTGTAGCGCCCGTCTGCGCCGCGCGTGCCCGCCGGCACGCCGGTCAGTAGCTCGATGCCCTGCTCCACGCTGTCCGCGGCCCACACGTGGAAGCGCCCCGCGCGGATCGCCTCGGCGACCTCCGGGCGCAGCACGACGTTGTGCACGTTCAGCTTCGGGATCATCACGCCGTGCGTGCCATCCAGCCCCCGCGCGGCGCACACCTCGTAGAAGCCCTCGATCTTCGCCGTCGCCCCGCCGATCGGCTGCACCTCGCCACGCTGGTTGATCGAGCCCGTCACCGCGATCGACTGCCGGATCGGCAGGTCCGCGAGCGCCGACAGCAGCGCGTACAGCTCCGTCGACGACGCCGAGTCGCCATCGATCTCCCCGTACACCTGCTCGAACGTCAGGCTCGCGTGCAGCGCGAGCGCCTTCTCCTGGCCGAAGCGATCGGCGAGGAAGCCGCGCAGGATGAGGAAGCCCTTGTTATGGATGCGCCCCGCCAGCTCCGACTCGCGCTCCACGTTCACGAACGTCCCGCGCCCCGCAGACACCACGCACGTGATGCGCGACGGCCGCCCGAACACGATGTCACCGAGGTCGTACACCGACAGCCCGTTGATCTGCCCGCTACGCTCGCCCGCCGTGTCGATAAGGATCGTGCCCTCCTCGATCAGTAGCTGTAAGCGGTCGCGCACGAGCGCCGAGCGATAATCGAGCTCCTCCAGCGCCCGGTTCACGTGGCGCACGTCGACGTCGTTCCCCGCGCCGTCGTGGTGCGCCCAGTACGACGCCTGGCGCACGATGTCGATCAGGTTGCCCATGTTCGCCGAAAGGCGGCGCTGATCCTCGACGGCGCGCGAGAGATGCTCGACGAGCCGCGCGACGGCCGCGTCGCTGAAGCAGCCGAGGTTGTGCTGCTCGCACTGCTCGCGGATCACCGCCGCCACCCCGCTGATGTTCTCGCGCGACCGCTCGAAGTCCGTCTCGAAGTCGGCCTTCACACGGAACAGCTCGCGGAAGTCGGGGTCGTAACGGTAGAGCAGCGAGTACAGAGCGCTGTCGCCGATGATCGCCACCTTCGCGTCTAGCGGCATCGGCTTCGGGCGCAAGCCGCTTGTGGGGATCATGCCCAGCGACTCGCTCAGATTCTCGATCGCCAGCGCGCGCTGCGCGAGTGCGCGCTTCAACCCCGCGTACGCCGCCGCGTTCGCGAGCAGCTCGCGCAGCTGCAGGATGATGAAGCCCCCGCTCGCCAGCGCCAGCGAGCCCGGCCGGATCATCGTGTGGTCCTTCACCATCGTCTCGAACGGGCCCTGGTACTCGATGCGGCCGATGAGGTTGAGGTACGTCGGGTGGCGCTCCACGATCACCGGCGCGCCCGCTGCATGGTCGCGCGTGACCAGCACGTTCACCTCGTAGCGCCGCATCAGCACGCCCGTCAGCTGCTCTTGCGTGGGCGCGCCCGGCACGGCCGGCTGCTGGCCGCCGCGCAGTCGGTCGCGCTCCCGCTGGAGGTCCGCGCGCGCGGCCCGGATGAAGTGCGCGATCTCGCCGTCCGCGCCCCAGCGTTCCAGCAGCGGGTCGAACTCGCTGGCCAGCGCGAAGCTCGCCACCTGCTCGTCGAGCGCGTGCGCCTGCTGCTGCGTCTCGCGTTCCAGCGCGCGTATGCGCAGCATGCCGTCCTGCACCACGCGCTCCAGCGCGCTCGCCGCCGCCTGGATACGTGCGCGCTCGGGCTCCGGCAGCTGCTCGTACTGCTCGTCCGTGATCGGCTGCCCGTTCACGATCGGCGCGGACACGATGCCGGCCGGCGTCATCTGCAGCTGGAAGCCTGCCTGCTCGGCGCTCTCGCGCAGCTCGGCCAGCAAATCGCTGCGCCGCATGTCCAGGCGCCGGCCCAGCTCATGGCCCTGGCGCGTGTACGAGTCGGACTCGAACGCGTGGCGCAGCTCGGCGACGGCGCGCCCCACCGCCTCCGCCACCGCCTCTGCGAACGCGCGGCCCTCCCCGGCGGGCAGCGACACGCCGACGGGCCGGTCGGGGTCTTCGAAGTTGTGCACGTACACCCAGTCCGGCGGCGTGGGCAGCTGCCTGGCACGCCGGCGCAGGAACGCCTCGACGATCGTCGCCTTGCCGAAGCCGTCCGGCCCCGCCGCGTACAGGTTGTAGCCCGGCGCCGCCATGCCCAGCGCGAACTCGATCGCACGCGCGGCGCGCTCCTGTCCGAATACGCCGTCCACCGGATGCAGCTCCTCCGTAGACGCGAACGGCAACGCGGCCGGGTCGAGGCGCGCCGTCAGGTCCTCGGCGCTGACGCGCAGCGTCGTGCGCAGGTCGCTCATGTCACCGCCTCCAGTTATGCCCGGCGCACCGATGCTCCGCCAATCATAGCCCCCGTGCCCCGTGCCCCGTGCCCCGTGCCCCGTGCCCCGCGCCC
>VGPB01000151.1 GCA_016875695.1 Chloroflexota bacterium
CAATTCGGGAGGCACCCGCCCCGATGAAGGGGATGAGGGTGCCGAGGCGCGCGGCCTCCTTTAGCCCGGCGAGGGAGTCAGTATCAGCTTTGCCCGCCATCCGCCGCAACCCTCACTTGGTCAAAAAGAATTGCAGCTGGACGAAGCGCAATTTCTCTATGTTGTATCCCTTCAAAAGCGACTTTCAGCATTGCTCCCGAAATGTCTGGGTGTCGCCACTCGAGGCTTGCGCGATCTGGAGCTGGGTGGCGTGAGGTGGGGGGCGCGACCCTCGTACTGGCGTTGGTGTGGTAATGGCGGCCATTCTCATAGTCTTCGCGGATGCGACGGTTAACCTCGAGGCCGTCCTAGGGGGTGATGGGAACGTAGCGGAGGTCAAAGAGGGCATCAAGGTCGTGGCGTAGGAGCAGACCGGTGTTGATCCCCTGCGGGCCGCCGCGGACGTGAAGGCGGGTATGGCTGACCTCGAGCGCCGACTGCGATTGCAGGTGCTCAAACAAGTCATCGTCCATGATTCCGACGAAGACATTCATGGTTGAAGTGGTGGCGCAACCCCTTTCCCGTTGTGAAGCCCGTTAGACGCTATGTGGTGGATCTCGAAGTCAGCATTGCCACCACCGCAACCCGCCGCGTCCCATCCGCAATTCGGATATGATTCAGTGTCGTCTCGAAATCCCGATGTCGCGAGGTCCAGCAACACCGAGGCCGACCTCGCGAACGTCGCTACGCGATCCGCTTGGGTCACGGGCATCGGCCAGCGCGGGACTCGTTCTGGCAGTAACGCTTCTTCGTAACTGACTGCCACCATCCTCTGGAAACGATGCAACCGTGCAACACTGGGTGATAGGGCTAATCTTGGATGCCTCGGAGGAAAGACGGGGAATCACCCTAGAAGTATGCACGGCAAGTCGAATTATGTAATCATATCAATGGAATGTGTGTGGGGCAGGCGTGTAGATGGGAGGGTGCTAGACACAGTATTGGCCCACTCAAATACCTATCGACTGCACCCCGATCACACGTCCGAAGCGATCCATAGTGTGTGTTGCACTGTTGCGCGATTGCGCTGCTATGTCAGGGGAGGTGCCGTCGCGGCGGATGTTGGAATTGAAGTGACGCAGTCGCCGGCTGCATGAGGATATCGGTTCAGGCGGCGCGTTCAATGGGTTGATCTGGGATCGGTGTAGCGAGGGTCTGCCAGCCGTCGACTTTGCGCATCGTGATCTGTCCGCCGGCGAGCAGCGCCCAGAACAGCATGGCGGCGGTGTCTGCCGAGGGCAGCACGGTCTGGGTCTTGATCCGGCGCTTGAACTCTTCGTGCAGGCGCTCGATCGCGTTGGTGGTGCGTGCGCTGCGCCACTGGCTCGGCGGCAGGCGCGTGAAGGCGAAGAGCTTGTCGCCGGCCTCCTCCAAGCTGTCGGCGACGGCGCGATGTTTGAGCCGCCACTTGCGGATGAAGGCGCGGCGCTTGGTCTCGATCACGGCCGGGGTGGCGGCGTAGATCATGTCGCTGTAGTCGGCGGTGATCTCGTCGTGCAGGCGCTCGGGCGCGTGGGCGAGCAGGTTGCGATGCTTGTGCACGGTGCAGCGCTGCATCGGCACCGCCTCCCAGAGGGCCGCGATCGCCTTCTCGAGGCCGGGTGCGCCATCGACGATGACGAAGGCGGGCCGCGTGAGCCCGCGCGCGACCAGGTCGTCGAGAACGGTGCGCCAGGCTTCGCTGCTCTCGCCGCCCATGCTCTTGATGGCGAGCAGCAGTTTCTGCCCGTCCTCGCGCACGCCGATGACGACCAGCAGCGAGATCGCGCTCGCCTTGCGGTCGAGCCGCACGCGCACCACCGTGCCATCGAGGATCAGGCGCACGATCGGCTCCCCGGCCAGCGAGCGCGCGTTCCAGGCCTCCCAGTCGCTCTTGATCTTGCGCCACACCCGGCTGACCACGTCCTTGCCGAGATCGCGGGCGAACAGGGCGGCCAGCGCGCGGCGCACCCGGCGCGTGTTGACGCCGGCGAGATAGCTGGCGGCGATCAGCGCGTCGGCGGCACGCGTGCGACGCTGATAGGCCCGTAGCGCCTGGCTGCGCCACTCGCTCGTCTGGCCCGCCGCGTTCACCAGCCGAGCGCGCGGCACGCTGAGCTCGACGCGCCCGAACGTGCCGCTCAGCGTGCGTGGACGCCGGCCGTGGCGGTGACCGACGACGCCGGCGAAGATCGGGCCATCCGCCGTTACCGGCGCCGCGCGCCCATAGCGCGGCCGCGACAGCGCCGTCGACAGCTCCTCCTCCAGCAGCGTCTCGATGAACTCGCGAGCCCGGGCGCGCAGGCTCGTCTCGATCGGGTCGAACCAATCATCCACAACCAGCGTTGCAGGCTGATTCGAATCGCGGCTCGTGCTATCGTTCGTCATGGCGTGGTCTCCTGGTCGGGCGCGTCAACGCACGACTCGTTTTGGGTTAGGCAACCCGGAGACTACGCCACCTCAATTCCAACACTCCCCGCGACGGCACCCCCGGCATAGCTCTCGTACACTTTGCGTGCTGACTTGCGGACGCCACCCATCTCCAGGTTGAACCGGTGCTGCGGGTTGGCAATCCAGTGCGAACCCAGGCCGACCGAGTACTGCATTCCCGATCGCTCATGGGCCCGAGTCGATCGGCTCGTCGGACGATAGGTCTGGTTCTCGACTTCGCCGTAGCCGTAGACATGAAACTTGCCCGTGAAGCGCTGTTCGATGCGCAGATTGATGCCCTCGACACGGCCATAGTTCTGGTTGGCGAGACTCAAGCGCCGCGCATAGGCGTTGGGAATCGCCCAGGTCGGGGCAAAATCGATGACGCCGCCGAACTCGATCCCGCCTGACTGGAAGTCGAACTGGCTCTCGCGCGCCTGCTCGCCGCGCACATAGGTCGCCCCCGCCGTGAGTCGGTGGTTGTCCTGGTACTCCAGATCGTGGCTCATCTCGATCCGGGCGATGTTCTGAAACTGCCAGTCCGATTTGCGGCGATCCTGGGCGGCAACGGGAAACCGCAGCCCCACGAATGATGACTCGCCCGACCGGGGGCTCGAGTTACGGTTCCAGTCGAACTGCATGGCCGAGGAGATCTGCGCGGTGTAGCGCGTCTGCTTGCGGGCCTGCGCAATCTCCCGGCGATAGCGGTCGATCTCGGCGCGCAGGCTCTCCTCCATCGGCAGGTCCCGGACGAGCACGAGCTCGCGCTCGGCTTCGTCAAGACGCTCGAGTCGGAACAACACGATCGCGTAGAGCAACCGGAGCCGCGCATTGGCCGGGGCGACGAGCAAGAGGCGCTCGAGCGTGTTCGAGGCGCCTTTGATGTCGCCGCGCAGGACTTGGGTCTGCGCCCAGGCGTAGTTCAGCTCGATGTCGTTGGGCCGCGCGAGCACATCGGCGTAGTCGACGAGGCGAAAGCCGGGCGGCGCATCGGGACGTGCCTCGCGCGTGGCACCCTCGAGCTCGAGCTGACGCCGGAGCGGCTCGCGCGTCGGATCGCCGCGCTCCCCGGGCGGTTGCTGCGCGCGTGCCGTCGTCGCCGCGTCGATGCCCACCATGGCGAGCGCCGCGCAGCAGGCGACGACCGCTCGGATCAGGAGTCGTGACGAAGCGAGGAGCACGGCCGCGACACTAGCGGCTCGACCGATGCGAACCAACGAGCAGCCGGATGACGACTACTTTTCGGTCGCCGTCTCGACGCCGTCCCAGTCATCCGGAGGCGGGCTTGCCCGGTGGTCGGCGATCCGCTCGCGATAGAGCGCGTAGAGTGCGGCGAGCGAGGGCAGGCGCGGATCGGCCGCGAGTCGCGCGATGGCGCCCTCGGCCTCGTCCCAGCGCCGGGCACGATAGGCATCAAGCATGGCGGCATGTGTCGTGATCGCTTCGGCAAGTTCCCGCCGATCGTCGCCGAGCAGCGTGAAGACGCTCACCGCCTGCGCCTTGCCCTTGACGCGGACGCGGTCGAGTTCGACCACCGCCCAATCTGGGAGACGCCGGGCAAGATTCTCGCCAATGACGATCGTCACGCCATAGACCTTCGAGCGTCCTTCCAGGCGCGAGGCCAGGTTCACGTCGTCGCCGATCACGGAGTAGCTGAGCTTCTCTTCAGACCCGAAATTCCCGACCGAGCAGGAGCCCGTGTTGACCCCGATCCCAATCGACACGGGCTCGAAGCTGCGATTTGCGGCGCGCGCCTCGTCCGCCCATACATCGTTCAACTTGCCCAGCTCCCTCTCCATGGCGAGCGCAGTTCGCGCAGCGTTCGCCGGGTGGCCGGCATCCACCAGAGGCGCACTCCAGAACGCCATGATCGCGTCACCCATGTACTTGTCGACATACCCCCTATGCGCCTTGACGATCCGGGTCATCGGGGTGAGGAAGCGGTTGATGAACGTCGTGACCTCGGCGGGAGTCATCTTCTCCGAGCGCGACGTGAAGCCGCGCACATCGGAGAACATGATCGTCATGTCCCGCGTCTCGCCGCCGAGATGGAGCAGCGACGGATTGCGCTTCAGCTCGTCGACCAGCT
>VGPB01000152.1 GCA_016875695.1 Chloroflexota bacterium
CGGCGCGCGGGATAAGCGCAGAGCGACGCCGCCAGCAGCGGCGCGAGCGGCAGCGTGCGCGCCGCGCGGGCCAGGCGCCGCGCTACCAAGCGTCAGCGACGGGGGATGTGCCGCTGCCGGGCGTGTTGGGCTGGGCGCAGCGGCACGGCCGCTGGTGGGTGCTGCTGGGGATGATGGTGATGCTGTTCAGCATCGCGGCGACGATGATCGTCGGAGACATCGGGGTGGGCGCCGACGACCCGCCGCTGAGCGGTAGCACGGCGACGGTGGGCCCGTCGCCGCAGGCCGCCACGGCGACGGCGAGCGCGTCGCCGGCGGCGACCGGTACGCCGGGCATCGTGCGCAGCTACGCGGCGGCACCGGCGCTGCAGATCGACGCGGCGCGGCAGTACGAGGCGCTGATCCGCACGGAGAAGGGCGACGTGCGCGTGCAGCTGCTGGCCGGCGAGGCGCCGCAGCACGTGAACAACTTCGTGTTCCTCGCGCGCAACCGCTTCTACGAGGGGCTGACGTTCCACCGCGTGATCGCGGGGTTCGTCGCGCAGGGCGGAGACCCGCGTGGTGACGGCACGGCTGGGCCTGGCTACTGGCTGCCTGTGGAGCGCAACGCGGTACCGATGGAGGCGGGGGCGCTGGCCATGGCGAAGACCGGCGAGCAGGTGAGCGGGTCGCAGTTTTTCATCACGCTCGCGCCGCAGCCGCAGCTCGCCGAGGGCTTCACGGTGTTTGGCCGGGTGGTGGAGGGCTTCGAGGTGGTGCGCGCGCTCACGCAGCGCGAGCCGCAGCGGCCCGGCCAGCCGCCCGGGGACCGGATCCTAGCGATCGAGATCAGCGAGGGGCCGCGCTAGCCTCGCTGCGGCGCGTCGGCGCGCTTGGAGGCGGCGCGGTCCGCGGCGGCGCGACGCTCCGCGTAGACCATGACGCCGAAGGCCGGGGCGAACGCGGCGAACGCAACGAGCGCCGGGAACACCAGGCCGCCGATCAGCAGCAGCAGCCCGATCGCGAGCGAGAACGCCATCCCGAGGATCGAGCCGATGCGTGCGACGAGCACGTACGCGGGCATCCCTTCGGGCATCGGCGCGCTCCTCGTTGCAGGCCTCGGGCGATGGTAGCGTAGCGACCCGGTACATGCGTGACGATTGCCGTGCGGGCGACAGCAGGAGCGCCCGAGCCTGCTCGGGCGCTCCCGTGGGGAGCGGGTGCGGGGAGGCCTTACGCCTGGCGCTCGGTGTAGAGCGGGGGCGGCGCACCTCTTCGGAGTCGTGCTGCGGGGCGGTGTACGTGGACCAGCCGCCGGCGGGATCGCTGCGGAGTCAGCGGTAGAGGTAGAAAGCGCCGGCCAGGAGCGCGAGCGCGAAGGCCAGCCGGAAGCCCTTGCGCATCTGCGGCATGTGCGTTGCTCCCAGCGTTAGCCGCGCGCGGAGGCGCGTTCGGGCTCGGGTCGGTCGAGGGGGCGCGTGGCGGGGCGCGGCGTCACGAGCGTCAACGTGAGCGCGAGGCCGACGAACGCGCTCGCGAGCAGGTAGGCGAGCCGCCAGCCGCCCATGAAGGCGTCGGCGGCGCCGGGGATCGTCGCGATCCGGCTGAGCGGGACGTCGAAGCCTCGCGCGGCCATCACGGTGACGACGACGCCGGAGGCGACGGCCTGCCCGACGACGTTGCCGACGTTGCGCGTGAGGTTGGAGAGCGCGCCCACGACGCCGAGTCGGTCGGGGGCGATGGCGCTCATGATCATCGTGTTGTTGGGGACGTTCCACATGCCCTGGGCAAGGCCGTTCACGAACAGCGCGACCATGATCACGGGGAACGGCGTCGAGCTGGTGAGCGACGCCAGCGACAGCGCGGTGCCGACCATCACCGCGAAGCCCGCGAGCGCGAAGTGGCGGGGACCGAAGCGGTCGGAGAGCCGCCCCGACGCCTGCGCGGCAATGCCCATGCCGAGTGAGCCTAGGAAGAGGATGCTGCCGGCTGCGGCCTCCTCCAGGCCGCGCGCGCTGATCAGGTAGATCGGCATGAGCAGCAGCGTGATCGTGGAGCCGAGGAAGCCGAGGAAGCGGGTGACGACGGACGCGCTGAGCGCGCGATCCGCGAACATGCGCAGGTCGATCATCGGCGCGCGGTGCCGGGACTCGCAGCGGATGAACGCGGCGACGAGCGCGATGCTCACGGCGGCGCTGCCGAGCATCGCGGGGGAGGTCCAGCTCAGCGCGAGCGGGTTGTTGATGGTCGCCACGAGCAGGGCGATGGCGGCGGCGGACAGTGCGGCGCCGGCTACGTCGAACGGCGGCCGCGGCGCGCTCCGCGGCTGGTTCACCCGGCGGTCGTCGAGCACGCGGTAGCCGGCGACGAACGCGATCGCGCAGGGCGGGATGAGCAGCCAGAAGAGGGCCTCCCACGGCAGCACCTGCAGCACGAGCCCGCCGAGGATGGGGCCCGACGCGCCGCCGATCGAGACCGCGGTCGTCTGGCTGCCGATCGCCGTGCCGCGCTCGGCCGGGGGGAAGACGGCGACGACCATCGCCGTGCCGACGGACTGGCCCATGGCTGCGCCGGTGGCCATCACGACCCGTGCGAGGATGAGTACGGCGAACGTCGGCGCAACGGCGGTGAGCAGCGCGCCGCTGCCGAACAACGCGAGGCCGCCGAGGTGCACGCGCTTCCAGCCGATGATGTCGGCGAGCCGGCCCATCGGCATCATGAGCGCGCTGATCGTGAGCGCCTGCGCGACGACGACCCACGCGACCGCGCGCAGGGTGACGCCGTAGTCATCGGCGATGGAGGAGAGCGCGACGAACACCATCGACATGCTGGTGACCTGCGTCACGAAGGCGATGGCGATGGCGATGAACGCCTTCCACTTGTAGCGAGGGTCGGCCGCGGGAGCGGCCGCTGGGTGCGCTGGGGGTGTGTGCATACGCGCGCATCATAGCGAGTCCCGATCCCGCGGCGCCCCGGCGGCAGGGCTCGAGCCGGCCGACGCGACCCGGGGAACCGGGCGCGGCCGGCTGCGCGCTCCAGCGGCGTGCGCGCTGCCCGTGCGGAGCGAGCCGCCGCAGCAGGCACGCGCAGCGGTGCTCCGCGGAGCACGCGTCACGCCGGCGGCGACGCCGGTCGGGGTTCGAGTGCGCCGGAGTCCGCGAACGCCTTCGAGGTGCGGGACGTTTAGCCTGTGCGCGCCGCCCCGGTGGTGCGAGGACAGGGGCTGGGAGCCGGGAGCGATGGCGGTGCGTCCACCGGCACGGGGCGAGGGCCAGGCCGCGGGCGGCGATGCGCGCCGGCGCGCGGCGGCGGTGCGCGTGGGACGCGCGCTCGTGGTGCTCTACGCCGCCCCGTTGCTCGCGTATCTCGCGGTCGTATTCCTGACGCTGATGACCGTGTACATGCTGGGCAAGGTGATCGAGCCGTGGATGGACGCCGCGATCCTCGGCTCCTCGTTGCTGGTAGTCGGCGTGGCGGCGCTGGACGGTGGGGCGCACGACTACGTGTCGAAGCCCTTCCGCTTCGAGGAGCTGCTCGCGCGCGTGCGAGTGCAGTTGCGCGAAACGGGCAGCAGCGAGCCGGACGAACTCGACGCTGGCCGCCACGCTCGACCGTGCGGGGCTCCCGCGCGTCCGCGTTCACGAGCTGCGTCATACGGCCGCCACGACGCTGCTAGCGGCCGGTGGAAGCATCAGGGACGCGCAGGAGATGCTAGGGCACTCGTCGTACGCGCTGACAGCCGACCTGTACGCCCACGTGCTGGAGGAGCAACGGCGCCAGACGGCGGACAGGCTCGACGGGGCGCTTGGCGGGGTTATCTAGTGCCGTATCTGGCATGAGTCGGGGAGAGGCTTACCGATGGCGGCTTCGCTGAGGCACGGCCGGCCGGGCGAAGTGCAAACCCCGCCACGGGCGACGACGTTGCCGTTGGTTCCGATAATAGCCCAATCGATCCCGACGGAATTCGCCGGATAACGGCGTTCCTCGCAGGACGAGTGGCCCGGAGTTACCCCGGTGACGATCGCCTGACTCGGGCTGGACACTGTCGCGTTCGGAGCTGGCGGCGCGATGGGGCTCTGAAGCTGCGGCATCGAGTCGCAAGCCAAGCCGAAGCACAGCGCGACGGTGCTCGCGGCAAGTAGGGGGGAGCCGGTTCATAGCGCGGACTCTACCAAAGCCGCCAGCGCAGCGGCTAATTACGCGGTAAAGACGCGCGCACCTCGACAGCGGCCGGATGTGAATCTGAAGATGTGGTCGGGGTGCGCAGATTCGAACTGCGGGCCTCTGCGTCCCAAACGCAGCGCTCTGCCAGGCTGAGCTACACCCCGGGGCCGCGTTCGACGCTAGGGCGGCAGCGCGCGCACGTCAACGCGCCGGGGAGGAGCGCGGCGGCGGTGGCGAGCGACTCGGCGTGGGTGTAGCCGCAGGCGGCGCAGCGCCATTCGACGAGCGCGCCGTCCGGAGCGCCGGCGCGCTCGTGCTCGTAGCTGGTGGCGAGCGGGGCGCGGCAG
>VGPB01000153.1 GCA_016875695.1 Chloroflexota bacterium
GGCTGACGGGCGCGCGGGGCGTCGCCGAGGCGGGCGGGTGCTACTCGACCGCTCCTCGGAGCGCGCTCGAGGACGGGCTGGTGGCGGATGCGAGCGGCAGCGTGCGCCTGACGCCGTCTGACGCGCGGCTCCATGCGGCGCTGGTGGAGCGCGCGGGTGAGGTTGCGCCGGCCGAGCAGCTGGCACGCGCGATTTGGGGGCAGCGCCGCCTGGACGCGCACCGCCGTGGCGCCCTGCGCGCGCACGTGTACGAGCTGCGTCGCAAGCTGCGCGCTGCCGGCGTGCCGGCCGCGATCGAGCCGCGCCCGGGCGTCGGGTACGGGCTCAGCGTCTCGGCGTCGCCGGGGGGCGGTTAGCCGCCGGGCGCGCGGTCGTCTTCGAGGCCGCCCCAGCTCTCGAGATGGCGGCGGAGCTGGTCTTCGATCGCGCGCAGCTGATCGCCGCTGATGCCGGTGGTGCGGAGGGTCTCGCGCACGAGCCGCTCGACCTCGCTGAGCTCGCCGCGCATCAGCGCGTCGGCGACTTCGAGCTGGGTCTCGACAGCGCGGAAGCCGTGGCGTCGCGCGGTGATGTCGTCCATGGCGAGGATGGTGGCCATGAGGCGGGTGAAGAGGTTGGTGGTGCGCGCGATCCTGACGCGGTCATCAGGGTCGGACGGCAGGGTGCCGGTGATGGCCACCTGCAGGCCGGTGTGGGGATCGGTCGCGGCGTACTGGTCGGGCACGGGGGCCTTTCGTTTGCCGACCATCGTACTGCGCCGGCGCGCGATCGCCGCGGTTGGGGGTGCGGGCGCGCCGGCGCCGGGGGTTCCCGCACTGTCACGCGAAAGGGCGCCTTCGATACTGACACGGATAGTGCGGGGCATCGCGCCGGACGGTGGTGCCGGTGGTGGATTGAGAGGTGCGGCAGTGGCAGACGGCAGCGAGCGACAGCTGGTGGTGTTCGACCTAGCGAGCGAGGCGTACGGCGTGAACATCGGCACGGCGCGTGAGATCATCCGCATGCAGCAGATCACCCACGTCCCGGAGGCGCAGCAGTACGTGGACGGCGTGATCAACCTGCGCGGTCGCGTGATCCCGGTGATAGACCTGCGCAAGCGCTTCGGGCTCGCGGTGAGCGAACAGACCGAGAACAGCCGCATCGTGGTCGTCGACAGCGCGGGCGAAGACATCGGCGTGATCGTCGATGCGGTGACCGAGGTGCTGCGCGTGCCGGCCGGCGCGATCGAGTCGGCGTCGTCGCTGATCACGACGGAGGACTCGTACTACATGGACGGGATCGCGAAGATCGGCAACCGCTTGCTGATCCTGCTCGACCTCGAGCGCGTGCTGCAGAGCACGGAGCGCGAGTTGGTCGCCGCGAACTAACGCGCGCCGCGCACGCTCGCATTCACGGAGGGCCCGCTCGTGCCGCTTGCCGCGGACATCACGCCTGATGACCTGAAGGTCTTCCTGCAGGAAGCGGACGACCTCATCGAGCTGCTGGACGAGGACTTCATCCGGCTGGGGCAGGAGGCGGACAATGCCGACCTGCTGCAGGAGATCTTCCGTGCGGCGCACACGCTCAAGGGCTCGTCGGGGATGCTGGGCTTCACGGCGATGGCGAGCCTGACGCACGCGATGGAGGACCTGCTGGACCGCGTGCGTAAGCACACGCTGCAGGTCACGCCGGAGCTGGTGGACGCGCTGCTGGCGAGCCTCGACGGGCTGAAGGCGCTGAAGTCCTCGCTGGCCGACGGGTCGGACACGACGCTGGACGTCGCGCCGCTGGTGGCGATGCTACGCGAGGCGGCGGCGGCCGAGGCGCTCGAGGTCGGGGCGGGCGTGCTGGAGCGGCTGGCCGCGGCGGCCGACGCAGGCGAGCACGCGCATCACGTGCGCGTGACGCTGTAGCCGACGAACTGGGCGGCGGTGCGCTGCTTCTAGGTGCTGAACGAGCTGGTCGGGCTGGGCGCTGTGCTGGCCTCCGTGCCGTCGCAGCAGGCGATCGAGGCGGAGCAGGAGGGGCAGTGGCTCGAGGCGCTGGTGGTGTCGGCGCACGATGACGCGCGCCTGCGCGAAGCGCTCGCGACGGTGCTCGAGCTTGCGGAGGTCGCGATCGCGCCGTGGGACGTGAGCGCGCAGGCGCAGCCGGCGGCCGCGGCGGCGGAGCCGCCCGCGGCGGAGGCGGCGAGGGTGGCGCGTCAGCAGGCGGACGCGGCGCACAAGATCGACACGCCGCAGACGGTGCGCATCGACGTCGAACGGCTCGACCAGCTGATGAACATGGTGGGGGAGTTGGTCATCGATCGCACGCGGCTGGCGCAGATCGGGCGCACGCTGCAGGGGCGCTACAAGGAGGACGACTAGGCGCGGCAGCTGGTCGAGACAACGACGCACGTGATGAAGGTCATCGACGCGCTGCACGAGAGCATGATGTAGGTGCGCATGCTGCCGATCGGGCTGCTGTTCAGCAAGTTCCCGCGGCTGGTGCGGGACTTGGCGCGTAGCCTCAACAAGCCGGTGAACTTCGTGATCCAGGGCGAGGGCACGGAGATCGATCGCTCGGTGATCGAGAAGATCAAAGGACCCACTCGTCTACCTTATTCGCAACGCGGTAGACCACGGCGTCGAGTCGCCGGAGGCGCGTGCGGCGGCCGGCGGCGAACGTGACGATGGCCTCGAACGCAGCGGTGCGGGGCTTCGCGACGATCGGCGTGGTGCTCACGGGCATGGGTCACGGCGCGACGCGCGGGGCGGGGCTGATCCGCGCCGCCGGCGGATACGTAATCGCCGAGGCGGAGGCGACGTGCATCGTCTACGGCATGCCGCGTAGCGTGATCGAGGCGGGGCACGCGCACGCCGTCGTGCCGCTGCACGAGATCGCGGCGGCGATCGTCGAGCGCTGCCAGCTGCCGGCGCGGGCTGCGAGCTGACGATGCGGGATAGCCAGTACGAGCAGCTGAAGCGCAGCATTGTACGGCTGCCCACTATCGACATCGACGCGTACAAGACGGAGCAGATGCGCCGCCGCATCGAGATGTTCATCGCGGCGCACGGCGGCGGCGACCCCGTGGCCTTCCAGCGCGCGCTGGGTACGGACAAGGCGCTGCTCGCGCAGTTCCGCGACATGCTGACGATCAACGTCTCGGAGTTCTTCCGCGACGCGCAGCAGTTCGAACGGCTGCGCACGGACGTGCTGTCGGAGCTGCTGGAGCGCCGGCCGGCGCTGAGCATCTGGAGCGCGGCGTGCTCGAACGGGCAGGAGCCGTACATGCTCGCGATCCTGCTGGGCGAGCTGGGCGCGCGCGCGCGCATCCTGGCGACGGACTTCGACCGCTCGGTGCTCCCGCGCGCGCGGGCGGGCGGCCCATATGCCGCGCAGGACCTGCGCGGTGTGACGGCCGCGCGGCGCGTGCGCTACTTCGTGGAGCGCGAGGGTGGCACGTACGTCGTCGACACGCTGCGCGCGTACATCCAGGTCACCGAGCACAACTTGCTGTCGTCGCCGTACGGGCGCGACTACGACCTGATCGTGTGCCGCAACGTGCTGATCTACTTCCAGGCGGAGGTCAAGGTCGCGATCCTGCGCAAGTTCCGGGTCGCGCTGCGGCCGGGCGGCGTGCTCTTCATCGGCGGGACCGAGGCGCTGCTGGGGGCGGAGCTGGAGGGGTTTCGGCCGCTCGGCGGCAACTTTTACCAGCGGCCGGCCGAGGAGTCCGCAGGGCGGCGCGTCACGTGGCGGCGACAGCCGCTTCGCCCCGGCTTCGGCAGAGCCACGTCTCGGCTCGGGCGGTGGTCACGCCACAGCGCGGCTCGCTGGTGCTCGGCGTGCCGTGCCTGATGTCCGGTACCGCTCGCGTAGGGCCCTCACCCCCGTCTCCCCTCGCCCCGGAGGGGAGAGGGGAGACAGGAGCGTGGCTCGCCGGGCGCGACGAGCGCCGGCGCATGCGAAGCTGGAGCGATGGAGCGCTCGCTGGTCGCGATCGTCGGGCCCACGGCCGCCGGGAAGACGGCCGCGGCGCTCGCCGTGGCGCGGCGGCTGCCGGTCGAGGTGGTTTCGGCGGACTCGCGGCAGGTGCGCGCGGGGATGCGCATCGGCACGGCCGCGCCGACGGAGGCGGAGCTGGCCGCGGTCCCGCACCACCTCGTGGGGTGCGTGGCGCCGGACGCGCCGTGGACGCTGGCCGACTTCCTGCGCGAGGCGCGAACGGCGCTCGCGGCGATCTGGGCGCGCGGCCGGCTGCCCCTACTCGTGGGCGGTACCGGGCAGTACGTGTGGGCACTGCTGGAGGGCTGGCAGCCGCCGGCCGTGCCGCCCGACCCCGCGCTGCGCGCGGCGCTGGAGCGCGAGGCGGCCGGCGCGGGCGTCGGGGCGCTGCACGCGCGGCTGGCCGCGCTGGACGCGGGGGCCGCGGCGCGGGTGGACGCGCGCAACCCGCGTCGCGTGATCCGCGCGCTGGAGGTCGCGCTCGCG
>VGPB01000154.1 GCA_016875695.1 Chloroflexota bacterium
GCGCCGCTGGCTGGCGCGGGTCGCCGTGCAGACGCTCTTCATCGAGCCGGGCAGTCCATGGGAGAACGGCTACATCGAGTCCTTCAACGGCAAGCTGCGTGACGAATGCCTCAACCTCGAGCGCTTCCGAGGCGCAGGTGCGCATCGAGCGCTGGCGGTTGGAGTACAACCACCGGCGCCCGCACAGCTCGCTCGGGTACCGGCCACCAGCACCCGAGACCATCGAACCGAACTGGCTGGAGATCGCCGCCAGACTCACTCATCAGGTGCTATGAAACGCGGGGGCAGGTTACCGCATCGAACCGGTTGATCAGGACCGCGATCATCGCCGCGATGCCGCGGGAATCGCGAGCGGCGAGAGCCCCTTGCAGGCCGCGTTCGTACAGCAGGAGCCAGTCTCGACGTGCCATCGGGTCCGGGAGCCTTCGGCTAGCGCTGCGCATCGCATCGGCCTACGCAACGAAGTCGTCCAGCGGTAAACGTCGAATCTCAGCGAGTGTCATCCGACGCTTCGCTGCAGTTATGACGTGCCTGTGTCAGTCAACTGACCGTTGAGGAGTCGTCCGCAGGCACACAGTATCAGCCAATCATCATCACGCGTGCGGGGAGGACTCGATGGGCGTTATTGGCTGTCTGCAGGTGACGAGCGAGATCACGGAGCTCTTGCGCACGGAGGTTGGCGCTGCGTCGGCCCGGACCGTTGCGATCGGAGGGCCGACGGTCGAAAGCGTGCTTGCGAGCCTGTCGTCGTCACTGGATGAGGACGCGATCGAACTGTTCAGGCATGAGCTGGCGGAACTGCCCGGGGCGATTCTACCCGCTATCGTCGGCGTGTGGTCGGCCGCGAGCCTGGCCGGGAAGGCGTTCGTCCTGACGTCGGCGCCTCTTGTGCGGCTCCTGCAGTTCGCCCGGGAGCGCCGTGTTGAACTCACAACCGCGCTTGATGAGCACAGTGTCACTGTGACGGTCAGTCATGTGCCTGACCGGCATGCAGCATGGTACCGAGCGGACGTCGCATAGGGAGTGGTTCTGGGGGTGCCGCTACCAGCGGCACCCCCAGGCGACGACCGATCGCAGCGCGAGCCGGCGGCCGGGCGCGGACGCGTGCAACGACTGTTGCGCCGCCCTGCGCCCCCATCGATTCTGCACGCCTCGCTCACGGGGACGCTCACGCTGGTGGTGGAAGCGCCACCGAGGCCACAGCATGCTGACGGCATGGCCGCGCGCGCTTGCGTGTCACTGAAGTCACGCGATCGCTCGCTTCCGCCGTCTGCCGCGACCCTACAGTGAGCCTGCCATGACATTGCGCCGTGACGAGCAGGCGAGACCGCGCGAGCTAGGCGCCGTGGTCGCGCCGGCGCCGCTGCGCCCGCCCGCGGAAGCGCTGCGGCTGTGCGTGCTCGTAGCGACCACTGAGGCCGGCGGCGGCCAGCGCGTCGCCCCGGCCCTCGATCCCAGAGCGTTCGACGCGCTGCGCGTGGCGAGCGCTGCGGCGGTGCTTGCGCAGGTCGAGCGCGCGCGCTGGGACGCGCTGCTGCTCGACGTCGACCTCGAAGGCGCGTCAGGCTTCGAGGTCTGCCGCCGCGTTCGCGAGCGTCACGAGATCGCCGTGCTCTCCGTGACGGCGCGCGGTGAGTTGCACGAGTGCGTGCGCGGCTTCGACGCCGGCGCCGACGACTACGTGGTAACACCGGTCGACCCGGCGGAGCTGGAGCGCCGCGTGCGTGCCGTGGTGCGCCGGTGTGGTGCGGGCGCCGCCGCCGCACGCTCGCTCACTGGGCCCGAAGGCGTAACGCTCGATCTGCCGGCGCACGCCGCCACCGTCGAGGGGCGGTCGCTCAACTTGACCGCCAAGGAGTTCGCGCTGCTCGCGCTGTTGCTCAGCCGCCGCGGCGAGGTGCTGAACGCGGACGAGATCTCGTGCCTCGTGTGGGGCTACGAGACGTTCGGCTTCCGCAACTTCGTTGGGGCGTACGTCTCGCGGCTGCGCGTCAAGCTCGTCGCCGCGGGTGTGCGGCACGTCATCGACACGCTGCGTGGCGTCGGCCACGTCGTGCGCTGAGCCGCTACTCGAGGCCGTCCGGCGGCTGGAACGTGACCGTCTCCGTCGCCACGACTACGGGCTCGATGCGCGTCACGCCGCGCGCACGCAGGTCCGCGATGATCGGATCCAGCAGCTCGTCCGGCACCGACGCCCCCGCCGTGAGTCCCACCGTGTCGACGCCGGCGTACCATGCCGGGTCGATGTCCGCAATGCCATCGACACGATAGGCGGGCGTGCCGGTGCTCGCGGCCACCTCGCGCAGCCGCACCGAGTTGCTCGAGTTCGCCGAGCCGACGACCAGCACGAGATCGGCGCGCTGCGCGATCGTGCGCACGGCGAGCTGGCGGTTGGTCGTGGCGTAGCAGATGTCGTTGCGCACCTCGGCGGCCGGGTGGCGCGCGCGGATCGCGTCGATCACGCCCGCCGTATCCTCCACGGACAGCGTGGTCTGGGTCACCACGAACACGGGGCGCTCGCGCGGCGCCAGCGTGGCCACGTCCGCTGCGGTGTCGACGATCGTCGTGCGTTCGGGGGCTTCGCCGAGCGTGCCCGTGACCTCGTCGTGGCCGTGGTGGCCGACGAGCAGGATGTCGAACCCGTCGCGCGCAGCCTTGCGCGTCTCCAGGTGCACCTTGGTGACCAGTGGGCAGGTGGCGTCGATGATGCGCAGCCCGCGCGCGCGAGCCTCCGCCACCACCGCCGGCGCCACGCCGTGCGCGCTGAACACGATGCGCGCGCCGTCCGGCACCGCGTCCAGCGCATCGACGAAGACTGCGCCGCGGGCGCGGAAGCTGTCCACCACGTGGCGGTTGTGCACGATCTCGTGGAACGCATAGACAGGGGGCGGCTCGCGGTCGAGCACCGCGTCCAGCACGTCGATCGCGCGCACCACGCCGGCGCAGAAGCCGCGCGGCTCGGCCAGCAGCAGAGTGTGCGGCATACGCCTCCGGTGGCGGGCTCCAGGCCACGACCGGTACCCAGTGTACGGGCGCCCGCCGGCAGGCGTCCCTCGCCGGCCCGCCGCGTGTCCGCGGCGTCATCGGCGATTCCCCCGAGGCGGCCAGCAGGCCGGCGCGCGTACGCTGGAAGCGCAAGGAGGCCCCGGTGGACGTGCTCAGCGACGAATACCAGCGCAAGTCCTAGCGGATGTTCCGCATCATGTCGGAGTTCGTGATGGGCGTCGACATGCTCGCGCCGCTGCGCCCGGCGGTCACCGTGTTCGGCTCGGCGCGCGTGCTGGAGCACGACGCGATGTACGAGCTCGCGCGCAAGACCGGTTGCCTGCTCGGCGAGGGCGGCGTCTCGGTGTTCACCGGCGGCGGGCCGGGCGTGATGGAGGCCGCGAACCGCGGGGCGGTCGAGGTGCACGCGCACTCGGTGGGCCTGAACATCCGCCTCCCCGAGGAGCAGCTGCCTAACCCGTACCGGACGCTCTCGTTCAACTTTCGCTACTTCTTCGTGTGCAAGGTCATACTCGTGAAGTACGCGACGGCCTTTGTGCTGTTCCCGGGCGGCTTCGGCACGCTCGATGAGCTGTTCGAGGTGCTGACGCTCGTGCAGACGCGCAAGATCGCGGTGTTTTCGCTCGTGCTGTTCGGCAGCGGCTACTGGCGCGGGTTCTCCTGGTGGCTGGACGACTACCTGGTCGGCGGCGGCTACATCACGCGCGAGGACCGGCAGTTGTACTACGTGGGCGACACGCCGCGCGAGATCGCTGACATCGTGGAGCGCGCGCGCGTGTACAAGGGGCCGCTGGTCAACAACGTGCGGCTCGCGTAGCGGCTCGCGTGCACGCCGCCGTCAGCCGCGCGCGGCGTGGACGTGTTGCCACGCGAACGCAACCACCGCGACGCCGCCGACCGCCGCCGCCGCCGCCGCCTCCGTGGCCGCGGGCGGCGGCTCCAGCGCGTCCGGCGACGGCGCGAGCGCGATCTGCATCGCGAGCAGCGAGCCGTCGTCGGCGAAGTAGCGGCGCAGCGACTCGCCCGGGCCGGGCGCCAGCAGTGGTGGGTTGTCGTACGCGGCATGCCAGCCCCACGACAGCGCGTCGAGGATCGTGCCGTCCGCCGCGACCAGCGCGAGGCGGTCGCCGGCGTTGCCGAGCCTGTTGCCGATGGCCCGCGCGAGCGCGTGCACGTGCGCGAGCCCGGGTGGCAGCGACGCCTGCGGCGCCGCGATCACGAGCGACGCGCCGGGCGGCAGCGTGCGCTCCGGCAGCGCTGTCTCCGCGCGGTTGTTGCGCAGCACGAGGCCGTCGAGCTGTGCCGGCTCGTCGCCGAGGTCCGACAGCTCTACCCACTCGAAGTCCCCGTCGCTGCCCGGTGGCTCGGGGTCCGGGAGCAGCTCCGTGATGCGCAGCGGCCCGCCGCCGCGCGCGCGTCCTGCGCCGGCGCGAGCGCCGGCCGCG
>VGPB01000155.1 GCA_016875695.1 Chloroflexota bacterium
CGCCGCGCCGCAGCGCGCGCAGCTCGCGGCGGCGGGCGGCGTCACGCGCGCTCCGCGGGTGCGCCGCCGCTTGCGTGCGGGGCGAGCGCACGCGCCCGCTCGATGAGCCCGGGCACGTCTGCGATCTCGCCTTCGATGGTGAGATGCTCGCCGCCGCCGGTGGGGAGCAGCTTCCAGCGCACGTTGCCCATCGTGTCGAAGCGCTCGATGCGCGCGACGGCGGGCCACGCGATGCGGCGCAGCACGCGGCCTTTGTGCAGGGCGAGTGCCTGCTCGCGCGTGAGCACGATGCTCGTCGCGGTGGAGCGCCAGCCGAGCAGCGCGACGGGGAGCATGCACGCGGCGCATGCGAGCAGGAACAGGCCGAAGCCAAGGGCCTCCGCGAAGCCGCCGACCGCACCGATCCCGGTGCTGGCGAGCCCGCCGAGCAGCGGCAGCGCGAACGCGCCGTGGTTCCACCAGTGCGACTGATTGGGATGCACGGCGAGCACGCCGTCGAGCGCAGCGATCGCGGTGGCGTCGGTCGCGCCGGGCTTCGGCAGCGTCGCGTGCGTCGGCGCGTCCACGCGACGATGGTAGCGGGCCGTGGCGCTAGCCGCGGGCGGCGGCGTGCCGCAGATCGAGCGGGGCGTGCGTGTGCGCGCGGAGCGCGGCGATCAGCCCCGCGAGGTCGCGCACTGGTTGCTCTAAGGCTGTGGCGACGCGCCCGATCGCCTGCACGCTGTGGGCGTCGGAGCCGGCCGTCGCGCCGAGGCCGAGCGTGCGCGCGAGCTGCGCGAAGTAGCCGTCCTCGCGGTCGTTGTGGTCGCCGTTGACGACCTCGAGTGCCTCGAAGAGCGCGGGCAGCTCCTCCCAGTCGGGGCGGGGGAGGTGGAGCTCGCGCATCGGGTGCGCCCACACCATCGCCGCGCCCTCCGCGAGCGCGATGCGTCGCAGCTGGCGGAGATGCACGAGCTCGGGGCGGAAGCGGTCGAGGCCGAACACGAGCACGTGCCCGACCTCGGTGCCGACCTCCATGCCCGGGATCACGACGATGCCGTGCTGCGCCGAGAGGGCGGCGGCTTCGTCGGCCGGGCACAGGGCGTTGTGGTCGGTGAGGCACAGCCCGTCGAGGCCGGCGGCGGCGGCGGCGCGCGCGAGGGCTACGGCGCTCGCGCCGCTGTCGAGCGAGCGCTCCCAGCCGTGCGCGTGCAGGTCCAGCAGCGCGCCACTCGCCGGGCGACGCGCACGCACGGCGGCAGCCGGCTCGCGCGCGTGGGCGTCGAGTTCGCTCACGCGCGCGGGCTAGTCATCGTCGAAGAACAGGTTCGCCTCGTCGCACCAGATGCGCTCCTCGGTCGCGCCCTCGGGGCGCTCGGTGAAGTCGGTGAGCTCCAGGAACGGCCAAGGCGGGTCGCCGTAGACCATGCGCCGGCCGGAGACCCGCCCGACGTAGCGCTGGCGCGCGCCGACCTGCGCGCCGCCGGGCGCGGGCCCGGCGTGCCCGCCGCCCTCGCAGGTCGCGCGGCGGCCGGCGTGCGCGGCGACGAACTCGATGCGCGCCTGGTCGCGCTCCCCCGCTTCGAGCGTCACGGCGCGCTACGCCTCGACGGGTTCGACGCGCAGGCGCTCCAGCGTGCCCAGCGCTTCCTCCGCCATGTCGAGCACGACCTGGCTGGCGTGCTTCACGGTGGTGATCGCGCCTACGCCCTGCCCGGAGGGGACGCCCTGCCAGTCCTCGACCCTGTGGTCCTTGATGGCGCGCTGGATGTCGGCGACGAGCATGCCCTGCAGCGGCATCGGCAGCGGCTCGGGCGCGCTGGGCTGCTTCCACGCCTCGCTCCACTTGGAGCGGATCATGCGCACGGGCTTGCCGGTCGAGGCGCGCGACTGGACGGCGTCCTCGGAGTTCGAGCGCAGCAGCTGCTCGCGCTGGAACGGCTCGGTCTCGGACTCGTTTGTCGCCTGCCAGATGGTGCCGCACCACACGCCGTCGGCGCCGAGCGCGAGCGCGGCCGCGACGTGCGCGCCCGTGGTCACGCCGCCCGCGGCGAGCACGAGCGTGTTCGTGCCGCGCGCGAGGCGCATGACCTCCGGCACGAGCGAGAAAGTGCCGATGCTGCCCGAGTGGCCGCCCGCGTCGCTGCCGGCCGCGATCACGACGTCGACGCCGGCCTCGATCTCGCGTCGCGCCTGGCGCGGCAGCCCAATTAGGCCCCACAGCTTCGGGGCGCCGGCCTCGCGGGCGCGTTCGATCAGGAACGCCGGGCTGCCGAGCGCGGAGGCGAAGATCGGCACGCGCTCCTCGAAGATGACGTCGAGCTGCGCGCGGGCCCGGCGCAGCATGTCGGGGCCGATGCCCGAGGTCGGGGGCTTGTCGAGCGGCTTCGGGTCGGGGATGTTGCCTTCGCTCTTCAGGCGCTGGACGAACACGCGATGGCCGTCCGGGATCTGCGCCTCGAGGTCCTCGGCGTTGCCCTCGACGAACGAGGCGGGCAATAGCAGGTCGACGCCGAAGGGGCGGTCGCCGACGCGCTCGCGGATCCAGTGGATCGCCGAGCGGATCTCTTCCGGATCGAGCCCGGCTGCGCCGAGCACGCCGATGCCGCCCGCCCGGGAGACGGCGGCGATCACGTCTTTGGTATGCGCGAAGGCGACGATCGGGTACTCGACGCCGTACGCCTCGCAGAGTCGCGTGTGCAGTGGGTTGGCCTGGGCCACGGGACGCTCCTGTCTGCCGCGGTTCGGCGATCCAGGGCGCCGGCGCATGCGGCGCCCAGACGATAGCAGCGCGACGTCACGCCTCGCAACGGCGCCCGTGACGCGTAGGATGGCGCCGTCAGCGACCAGCAGCCGTTTGGGGGGCGCGCGTGAAGGTCGGCATCGTTCCGTTCAACGTCGGCGTGGCGAGCGCGGAGGAGCTGGTCGCGCGCGCGCGCACGGCTGAGGCCGTGGGACTGGAGTCGATCTGGACGTTCGAGCACGTCGTCGTGCCGCTCGAGTACGCGTCGCGCTACCCGTACAACGCGAGCGGCAAGATGGGCGCGCAGCCGGAGACGGCGCTCGTCGACCCGCTGATCGCGCTAACCGCGGCCGCCGCGAGCACGTCGCGCATCCGCCTCGGCACCGGCATCAGCATCCTGCCGCAGGCGAACCCGCTGGTCGTCGCGAAGCAGGCCGCGAGCCTCGACTACCTGTCGGGCGGGCGGCTGATGCTCGGCTTCGGCGCCGGTTGGCTGCGCGAGGAGTTCGAGGCGCTCGGCGTGCCGTTCGCGCGCCGCGGCGCGCGCATGGACGACTACGTGGCGGCGATGAAGAAGGTGTGGAGCGGCGAGGTCGTCGAGCACCGCTCGGAGTTCCTCGCGTGGTCGAATTTCAAGAGCTTTCCGCTGCCTGTGCAGCGTCCGCATCCGCCGATCATCATCGGTGGTAACTCGGATGCCGCGATCGACCGCGTGATCCGCTACGGCGACGGCTGGTTCATGCCCGTGTCGGGCGTCGAGGCGACGGCGAACGGCATCGCGCGGCTGCGCGAGCGCGCCGCGGCCGTCGGGCGCGACGTGGGACACGTCGAGATCTCGACGCAATGGATCTTCACGCGCGAGGGCGTGGAGTCGATCCCGCGCTACGAGAAGCTGGGCGTGTCGCGCCTGATCGTGCCGTTGCCGGTGCTCGGCGCGGACGCGGTTGTGGGCATCGAGCGGTTGGGCGAGGCGCTGGCGCGCGCGTGAGGTCGAAGGGGGCGCGATGCCGCTGACGAGCTACCGGTTCGAGGAGGAGTGGACGCTCGCGGCGCCGCCGGACGCGGTGTGGGAGTACGTCGCCGACCCGCGCACATACCCTACGTAGCGGCGCGAGTTCCGCGAGGTGGTGCCGCTGAACGACCTCGAGGGCGTCGGCGTGCGCGTCGCCGTGCACGTGAAGGCTGCGCTGCCGTACCACATGCGCTTCGAGATCGAATCGACATGCTACGACCGCCCATTCGTCGCGGAAGTCACCGTGCGCGGGGACCCCAACGGCCGGATGCGCTGGACGCTCACGTCCGAAGGCGGCGGGACGCGCGCTCGCTTCGAGGAGGAAGTGCGCACCGGCCGCCGCCTGCTCGACCTGCTGGCCCTCATCGGGAAGCCGGCGTTCGCGTGGAACCACCGGCGCATGATGGTGACGGGCGAGGCGGCGCTGCGGCGCCTGCTGGGCACGGAGGCTAGGTGCAGTGACCACGAACCCGTGAGACACGACTGACCGGCGGGAGGCCACCGAGCGAGCCATGAGGCTTGCGTCAGTTTGTACTACCGCAGCCAGCCGGCGAGGGCACGAGCGCGATGGGCGCTGGTGGGGTAGGCGAAGGCGTAGGCCCACGTGCGGAGCAGCACCTGGATGAAGCGTTCGGCCTTGCCGTTGGTGCGCGGCGTGTAGGGGCGGGTGCGCAGGTGACGCAGACCAAACGCGGCGCAGGATGCTCGCCAGGC
>VGPB01000156.1 GCA_016875695.1 Chloroflexota bacterium
CCACGCTCGCCGTCACGACCCGGGCGGCCCGACCCGCACGGCCTCCGTCGCGCGGGCGGGCGCGAGGTCTGCCGGCTCCCCGCGCCAGACATCGGTGCGCCACAGCGCGAGCGCAAGCGCGAGCGCGAGCGTGGCGCACCAGAGCATGGTCGCGTAGATGTTGACGCGCTCCGCCGCCCCGATGCCCGGGGGCGCGCCCGGCATCGGCCACGCGAGCACACCGGCAAGCGCGCCGAACAGCACAACCGTCGCGATCGTCGCGAAGCTGTACACGCAGAACCAGCGTCCGCGCACGAACGCTCCGCACACCATAGCCGCGACGATGCACACGGATATCACGATCGTCACCGCGATGTGCCGAGCGTCGCGCTGCGAGTCGACCGTTCCGCGCAAGTCCATCGGCGCCAGCAACAGGCCCGCAGTGCTCACGACGCCGTAGCCGGCGAGCACCGCCGCGGTGAAACGCACCGCGCGCCGGCCTCCCGCCGACGCCCAGACGCCGAGCGCGAACAGGAACACCAGGACGTTGTACGAGACGAACAGCCATATCAGCGGCGGGCGCGTGGGAGCGCCGGCGGTCATCAGCTCGCTCACCATCCGCGACGTATACGCATGGTAGTCGGGGTGCCGAGGGCCGCGATCACGTAGAGCAGCGACGAAACGCCACCGCACGCGAACAATACCCTGCGCGTCATCGCATCTCCAGGATCGGTCAGCTTGCCCTGCCCCAGGACGATACCCGCGGCCCCGACGCGATGGCAGGGACGAACGCATGGGGCGCGATGGACCTTGGTCGCTGGGCACTCGCGCCGCGCGTGGTTGTCGGATCGCCGCGCAGAACGCTATCGCCGCAGCGCGATCGCGAAGGTCCAGCGTGGGTGCGTCAGCGGTTCACGCACTGCACCGGCCGATCAGCAGCGTGCCGGTGGGAATGCCACCACCGAAGCGCTGGTTCCACGCGGCGTTGAGCACTGCGACCGACGCGCCCGGGATATACACGTCGAACTTGCCCGCGGCGTTCGACGCCCAGAACGCCGCCGTCGAGCGCGGGCAGCCCGAGGCTGCGAGCAGATCATCGTTCGACCCTCTCGCGAACACGAACAGCCCGAACCCGCGCGCAGGCAGGCTCCCCGTGACGATGTTGCCGCCGCCGCTCGCTGATCCGCCAGATGGCGCGAGCGGTGCATCCGCCCCGGCCGTGGCCGCCCACACCGTGAAGTCCTTGGCATGCAGCATGCTCGACGGGTAGCCGCCGTCCACGCTCATGCGGATGTCGAAGCTCGTCGCACCCGCCGGCACCAGCACCCAGTAGCTCGCCACGTGCAGCTCGTCGCGCGCCTAGTTTGCCGCCTGCGGCGCCACCGTCGTCGAGCTCCCGTCGCCGTTTCAGCTCAACTCCGCTCGCCCGATCGCGTTGAAGCGCAGCCGCGCCCCGCTCGGCGCCGCCCCGGGCAGCGTTACCCGCCCGCCGCGCGTGTAGTCCGGCGCCCCCTGCACGAAGCTCGCCGACAATGCCGGGCTGATGCTGAAGTCGTCCCAGTGCCACGTGTTAGACGACGCAACGTCGTTGCCCTCGACGCAGCGGTTCACCACGCCCGCCTGCGCGATGCACCCCTTGCCCGGGCTGTAGTTGTGGTGCCCGAACTGCACCATCCCGCTCGTGAACGGCACCGTCAGCCCGTCGCCGCGCGCAATCACCGTCCCGTTGAGCCGCAGCTCCACGCTCGATGTGATGATCGTTAGCTCGAACAGGTCCCGCCGCGTGTTGTCCGGCGTCACCACCCGCGTGTACGGCACCACACTGCTCTCGCGGTAGTAACGCACCGCTCCGTTGAAGTACGCCTCCGGAGTGATGCGGTCCGTGAAGAAGTCCATCACGAAGTGAATCGGGTTCAGAGGCGCCCCGTTGAGGTCGTTGTCCACCGCCACCGCGCCGGCAGGTCCAGCACGTTCGCCCACGGCGTGATCCACACGCTGAGAAAGTCCCGCGCGCTCGACCGCGCCGTGCTCTGCCGCCACGAGATCGCCGCCGACCCGCGCGACCAGTCCGCCAGCGCCGCAGGCGTCAGGTACACGAGCCCGTACGGCGTCCCCGAGATCGACGTCATGATGTGGTCGCAACACTGATACGTCGACATCTCGCGCGAGCCGTTGTTCGTGAACGTCGCCGGCGGCCCCACGCAGTCCGGCCCGTGCATCGACGCGCGCGCCGGCTGCAGGGTGTCGCCCGGCAGATTGCGCTCGGTGCGCGTCACGGCCACGCGCCCGCTCGTGAACGGCTGCGGCGATCCCGGCGCCCCGTCGAACGTCTCGAGGAAGCTGCCGGCCGCCGTCGCGTGCGACGCCGGCTCCCCAGGCCGCGCCAGCGTGAGCACCCCGATGCCAGCCCCTATCGCCAGCAGCAGCGCCGCCAGCCAGGCGCCGCGCGCGAGTCGCGTCATGGTCATGGTTATCCCCTCCCTCGAGGGTGTTACCCAACCGCTGGACGCCTCGCCCCGCCGCGCTGCGCGTCCAGCGTAGCCCGCCCACCCGGCGACCGGAACCACACGCCCCTAGGTGCGCACCGAGGCTCACCAACCGCCCGTGGCCGCGTGCGGACCCGCGCTCGATTGCTGCTATCATGCCCGCGCACGGCAGGAAGCACGATCGCTTGACTGCGCCACGGTCGCTCTTCTGGGGCTGGTACATCGCCCTCGGCGGCGCGCTCAGCAACTTCTTCGTTTTCGGGCTGGCGCTATTCGGGCTCGGCGTCTTCGTCGCGCCAATGCGCGAAGAGCTCGGGTGGTCCGTCGCGGCAATCGCCGCCGGCGCGTCGCTGCGCACGTTCGAGCAGGGCGCGCTCGGCCCGCTCAGCGGCATCCTCATCGACCGCTTCAGTCCGCGCCGCATGGCGACTGCCGGTCTCGTCTTCCTGCTCGCCGGGCTCGTGCTGCTGTCCCAGGCGCGCACGCTGCCGATGTTCTACGCATCCAGCCTCGTCATGGCGCTCGGGCAGACGTTCGCGTCGATGACGCCGTTCTCGACCGTGCTCATGGCGTGGTTCGTGCGCAAGCGCGGCCGTGCGATGGGCATCCTCAACACCGGCAACGGCGCGGGCTATCTCGCTGCGCCGCTGCTCGCGTTCTTGATGACGCTCGTCGGGTGGCGCACGAGCATCCTCATCGCCGCGGCCGGTGTCGCCGTCGTCTGCTTCCCGCTCACGCTCCTGCTCAAGGACCACCCCGAGGATCGAGGGCTGCTGCCCGATGGCGCATCCGCGTCGCACGCCGGCACCGGCGGGCAGAGCTCGAGCACCGGCATGACGGTCCGCGAGGCCATGCGCACGCCGGCCTTCTACTTGCTGCTGCTCGCGAGCGCGGCCGGCGGCTGGCAGGGCGCGTGGATCCTGCTCCAGATCGACCACCTGCAAAACGTCGGGTTCTCGCTCAGCACGGCCGCGTCGCTGTACGGCCTCTACGGCGCGACGCAGCTCGGGCTACGCGTCAGCGCGGGCTGGCTCGGCGACACGCTCGGACGCAAGCGCATGTACGCCGCATCGTTCCTCGCGCAGGGCGTGGGCTTGCTGATCTTCGCGCAGCTGAGCGCCGCTCGGATCTGGCTGTTGCCGTTCTATTTCCTCGTGTTCTCGGTCGGGCAAGCGATGATGATCGTGCTCAGCCAGACGATGGTCGCCGATTACTTCGGCGCCGCGCGGTACGCGTCGATCCGTGGCTTCGCATCGGCGCTGCAAACGCCGATGGGCATCGTCGCGCCGCCGTTCGCGGGCCTGATGTTCGACCACACGGGCAGCTACGCCACCGCGTTCACCGTGTTCGGCGTGATCTCGTTCACCGGCGCGCTCTGGGTCGCGCTGATCCGTCGCCCGCCCTGGACCGACCTCGAGCAGCAGCGCGCGGCGTCGACGCCGCCCGTGGGCGCGCGCGCACCCACGCATGACGCGAACGCGCGCGGCCGCTGACGCTCGCGCGCGCGATCGCGATCTCCGCGCGCGAGGCGGCCCAGGCGGCTCGTCACGCGCGGCCGCTGCCACGGCGCGCGACTCCCACCAGCACCTCCGCCGCGGCGCTCATATCCCGGGGCCCCCGAGCCCCCGGCAGGTCGCAGGTGCCCGCGACGCCGAGCAGCGCAAGGCCGCCGATGATCACCGACGGTGCAGATCACCACCACCGCGACGCGCGAGGAGATCACGGTCGAGGGCAGTTCCTGTGTTTCTCACCATTGAACGAATGACCTGCCCCTGCGTTTCATACCATGACGTCCCGTGGAGTGGTGGAGAAGTGTTCCGCGGTGCGTCGTCGTTGTACATGATCAGCTGGCGAGGCGTCGGCGGGTGCGAGCAGGCGCCGAGTCCTGCTCAAGCGTCTGGGCGAGCTCCGCCATGAAGCCGTCGGAGAGGTAGCGCCGCTCGGCGACCTGCCACTCGTCGTG
>VGPB01000157.1 GCA_016875695.1 Chloroflexota bacterium
TCACTACACTTCGCATCGGCGTGCCTTCCTCGCTGGCGCGGCAACGCCCGCGGCTTCTTGTCGTCAAGAAGGACAGTGCGCCGCGCTCTCTTGCCGGCGACCGATCCACAACTTCCGGTCATACCTCTGAGCGCGCGCCGTTGTCGGGCTAGCAGCGCGTCCGGGGAGCTATGCTACGCGACGCCGCTGCGTGGCCAGGACGTGTGCTTCTGGCACTCCCCCGAGCATGACCAGGAAGCCGCTGAGGCCCGCCGTCTTGGCGGGCTCCGTCGCCGACGCGAAAGGACGCTCGCCGGTGCGTACGAGTTCGATGGACTGGGCACCGCCGTCGAGCTGCGCCGGCTGCTGGAAGTCGCTGCCTTCGACGCGCTGGGGCTGGAGAACTCCGTTGCCCGCCTGCGCTCGAAGGCGCGCTCGAGGTGCAGGTGCCGGTGCCAAGGCGTCCACGGTGAGGCACGCTCACCGCTTGCAGCGTCTGGAGCGCGCACTGCCGCCCGCGGCGAATGATCCGGGTGCATCCTCACGCCAAGCATCGGTGTGCGAGCAGGTCGTCTCCGTCGACAGGAGTCGTATCGCCACGGTGTTCGCGATCGTTGCGCAAGCCGAGCTGCCCATCGACGCCGATCGCGACCCGGCGTGGCAGGACGCTCTGAGTTCCCTGATCCTGCAGCTATCGTGAGCGAGCTCGGAGTGCTCGCGGCCGACGCCGGTGACTAAGATTGCTGCTTACGCGCCCGCCGCGGTGCGTACCGCCACCAGCAGCAACCCTAGGGCCAGCAGCCGCAGCGGCACACCCTCGCCGAGGGGCGGTGCCAACGTTTGACCCACGGGGTGCCCGTAAGCGCCGAGTCCAAGTTCGTCAGCGAATAAGGGGACGGTAGCGGTGCCGATGGGCGTCGTCCGAATGCCCGCCGAACCTGCCTCCAATGGCAGGCGTGTCGATTCGAGCATCGCCCCACCGACCCGGCGCGACGTCAACGCTGGTGAGCTCAGCGCTCGACTGGTGTATCCGGCTGACTCGACCACTGCGCGAACGAGCCCGCGTACGCCCGCCCGCGGTCGTAGCCCAGCACCCGCAGCACAAAGCCACCGAGCGCTCCCCGCGCACCTCCGTTGCAGTAACTGGCCACGTGCTTGTCCGGCGTGATGCCCTGCGCCTCCAGCAGTTGCCGAAGCTCCGCAGCCGGCTTCAACGTCCGGCTGTCCGGGTCGAGCAACTTGGTCCACTCGAGATGTGCGGCGCCGGGGATGCGCCCCGGCCGAGGCGGAGAGCGGAAGCCGGCCTCTTCGCCGGTGTACTCATCCTCCGAGCGAGTGTCCCAGAAGACGAAGTCAGCGCGTCCCATGCCGGCCTTGGCTTGATCGAGCGAGCAATAGACGGCTTCGACCGGACTCGCCACGTATGTGACCGTTGGCCACTGCGGGATCCGCGTCTCGAGCGGCCGAGCCTCCGCGAGCCACTTCGTGACGCCGCCGTCGAGGATGCGCACATCGGCGTGGCCGAAGTACAGGAACGTCCAGGCGACCATGCCCATCCGCTGGCTCGGCGTGTCGTAGACGACGACGGTGGTGTCGTTGCCGATACCAAGCTCGCCGACTAGTCGGGCCCACTCTGCGGGCGAGCCCATGTCGTCGTTTTCGGCCCGCGGGATGTTGCGGCCGAACCCATCCAGGTGAATGGCGCTCGCGATGTGCCCGGCGGCGTACTCCTCGGCGCTCCGCGCGTCAACGATGCGGACGTGCGGGTCAGTCAACCGTTCGGCGAGCCAGTCACTGTCGGCGAGAAGTTCAGGGTGCGCGTACGCGCGCTGGGAGATCGGAATGAGCACAGTTCCTTTTCCTTCCTTTGCTGCGCTACCCCGCCGCAAACTCGCGGCACGCAATGGCCCGCGCCAGGTCGTCGTTGGCTTCGCGCAGGGAGCGTTCGAGGGTGGGGAGGCGGCCTGCGACCTCGGAGAGCAGCGCGGCGGAGCGGTCGAGGGTCGGCCGGTCCATGCGGTAGTCGGGGAACAGCGCGCCGAAGTAGGCGCGCGCGAACTCGTGCGGGCGCTGCTCGAAGACTGTGGTGACCTCACTGAAGAAGCGCTCGACGTAGGGGGTGAGCAGCTCGCGCTGCACGTTCCAGGTGAAGCCGCCCATCGCGGCGGCGGTCAGGTGCAGCGAGCCGTAGCCCTCGCCGGCGAAGCGTGTCCACGCGGCAGCCTTCACGGCCGCGTCGGGGACCGTGATCTCGCAGCGCAGCGCGGCGCGCTGGCCGCGGTCGGAGCGGTCGCGCTCGCGTTCGGCCGCGACGCGCGCCTCGGCGCCGTCGAGGCCGAACGCGACGTGGCGCGCGGCGATCTCCCAGCGCATGTCCTGGTCGACGCTGAAGCCGGCTACGCTCAGCTCGCCGTCGGGGAGGCGGGCGCAGTGGCGGATGTCGTCCGCCGTGATCGCGACGCCGATGAGCGTGCGCGCCCATACGATCTGCAGGTCGCCCTGCGGCGCGTCCTGCAGGCCCTGCCAGCACAGCTCGAAGAGCCGGTGGCCCTCGGCGTCGCGGCGGTCCTGCGGGACGAAGCGTGAGAGCGCGCCCGCTGCGTTCGCGAGGATCGTCTCGATGAGCTTGTGGTCGTCTTCGTTGCGCACGTGCAGCGCGACGAGCTGCAGGTACTCGGTGGAGCGCAGTTGCTGGTCGCGCACCATGTTCCACAACGCCTGCCAGGTCAGCGTGCGCAGCAGCGGGTCGTCGACGCGGTTGAGGTGGTCGCGCACGTAGCCGAGCGAGCGCACGTCGAGCGCGACTTTCACAAAGCCGTGGTCGTTGTGGTTCGGCATGACGAACGCAGGTACGGGCCGGCCGACGGCGGCCGGCAGGTCCGTCGTCGGGCCGTTGAGGTCGATGGGCAGTGCGTCGATGCGCACGACCTCGGCATCGTCGTGCACGAGCGCGACCTCGAGGTGGTGCGGGCGCAGCGTCGGGTGCTCGGCCGGCGCGGTCTGCGTGAGCCAGAAGCGCGTGATGCGCGCGTCCTGCTCCTCCCAGCGCGCGGCGATCGTGTTCAGCGACGGCGTCTCGAGCCACAGCCGCGCCCAGTCGTGCAGGTCGCGGCCGACGCCCGCGCCCAGCGCGTCGAGCCATTGCGCGAGCGTCGTGTTGCCGAACGCGTGGCGCTCGAAGTAGATGCGCATGCCGGCGCGGAAGCCCTCGAGGCCCATGGCGGAGACGAGCTGTTGGATCGCCGAGGCACCCTTGCCGTACGTGATGCCATCGAAGTTCAGGAACGTGTGCTCGGTGTCCGGCACCTGGCCGGCGATCGGGTGCGTGGTGACGAGCTGATCTTGGCGGTAGGCCCAGCTCTTCATACCGGCGTTGAAGTCCTGCCACGCGCTCGTGAAGCGCGTCGCCGAGGTCAGCGCGAGGTACGCCATGTACGTCGCGAAGCTCTCGTTGAGCCAGAGGTCGTTCCACCAGCGCATCGTCACCAGGTTGCCGAACCACATGTGCGCCATCTCGTGCAGCACGACCTCCGCGCGGCCGAGGCGCTGGCTGTCGGTGGGCGGGTCGCGGAAGATCAGCCGCTCCGAGTGCGTGACCGCGCCGACGTTCTCCATCGCGCCGGCGTTGAACTCCGGGACGAAGACCTGGGCGTACTTGCCGAACGGGTAGGGCACGGCGAAGAAGTCAGCGTAGAAGTCCAGCCCCTGGCGCGTCACCTCGAACAGCTCGTCGTGGTCGAGGTGGGGGACGAGCGAACGGCGGCAGAACAGGCCGATGTCGACGCCGGCGTGCTGGCTGCGCACGGCGTAGAACGGGCCTGCGATGAGCGCGAAGAGGTACGTGCTGAACGGCTGCGTGCGCTCGAACTGCCAGCGCTCGCGCCCGTCGGGCGCCGGCGCGCGCGAGGCGACGCGGCTGTTGGAGATGAGCTCCCAGCCCGCGGGCGCGGTGGCCGTGAGCTCGTACGTCGCTTTCAGGTCGGGCTGGTCGAAGTTGGGAAACAGGCGATGGGACTCGAACGGCTCGAAGTTCGTGTAGAGGTATTCCTCGCCGTCCTCGGGGTCTACGAACTGGTGGAAGCCGTCGCCGGTGTGGTCGTACTGGTGCTCGTACGCGACGTGCACGACGTTCTGCGCGGCAAGCGAGGCGCCCGGCAGCACGATGCGATAGCCGTCGCGAGCGGCCGCGACGTCGAGCGCGGCGCCGTTGAGCTCGAGCACGTCGATGCGCGTGCCGTGGTGGTCGAGGAACAGGTCACCTGAGCCGGTGCATGCGAAGCGCAGCGTCACCTCGCCGCGGTAGGTCTGGGCGCCGCGCTGAATGTCCAGCGCGAGGTCGTAGTGGACGGCGGAGACGCGCGCGGCGCGCGCTTCCGCCTCAACCTGGGTGAGCACGTCGCGCGGGGCGACGCGGTCTTCCCGAGCAGGAACAGGGGCGCGTGTCATG
>VGPB01000158.1 GCA_016875695.1 Chloroflexota bacterium
GCCAACGTCCTGCGCACCGACCGCGCGGTGGACGCCGTCGCCTTCCTCGAGCGGGCCTGCGTCTGGTACGGCGAGCAAGGTGTCGAGGTGGAGGCGGTGATGACGGACAACGGGCCTGTGTACTTGTTCGGAGCCTGGCGAGCATCCTGCGCCGCGTTTGGTCTGCGTCACCTGCGCACCCGCCCCTACACGCCGCGCACCAACGGCAAGGCCGAACGCTTCATCCAGGTGCTGCTCCGCACGTGGGCCTACGCCTTCGTCTACCCCACCAGCGCCCATCGCGCTCGTGCCCTCGCCGGCTGGCTGCGGTAGTACAACTGACGCAAACCCCATGGCTCGCTCGGTGGCCTCCCGCCGGTCAGTCGTCTCTCACAGGTTCGTGGTCACTACACCTAAGGGGCAGGGGCGCTCCGGGCGCGCGCCCGAGCGGCGCCGCGGCGTCGCTCGTCGACAGCGGCTCGGCATCAATCGTGGCGATGCGCAGGTCGTCCATCTCGACGACGTGCAGGCGGTAGCCGGCCATGTCCACGGCGTCGCCCGGCTGCGGGATCCGGCCCAGCCGGTCGAGCACGTAGCCGGCGACCGTGTTGTACGGTCCGGCTTCGATCGTCGTGCCGAGCAGCGCGCCCAGCGTCTCGACGGGCTCGAGGCCGTCGATGCGCAGGCGGCCGCCGGGGCCGCGCTCGGGGGGGCGCTCCGGCTCCTCGAACTCGTCCTGCAGGTCGCCGACGATCGTCTCGAGCACGTCCTCGAGCGTGATGATGCCGTCGGTGCCGCCGAACTCGTCGATCGCCACAGCGAAGTGGTTGCGGCGCGTGCGCATCTCCGCGAGCAGCCGCTCGACGCTCACATGGCTCGGGATCAGCAGCGACTCGCGCAGCAGCGGCCGCAGGTTCGGCGAGGGCGCCGCGAGCAGCAGATCGCGTACGTGCACGACGCCGAGCACCTCGTCGAGGTCCTTGCCGTAGACGGGGTACCTTGAGTGACGCTGCTCGCCGACGACGCGCACGGCCTCGGCTATGGAGGTCGTCACGGGGAACGCCACGACCTCGGTGCGCGGCACCATCACGCTGGCGACGCTCAGTTCACCGAAGCGCAGCACGCGCTCCAGCAGGAACTGCTCGCCGGTTTCGATCGCGCCTGCCTGCGCGCTCGCCTGCACGACGAGGCGCAGCTCCTCGGCGCCGATGTGCGACTGCGCCTCCGCGGCGCGCGACACGCCGACGGCGCGCAGTGCCAGCCGGCCCCCCTCGCTGAGCAGCCAGATCGCCGGGCGGAAGAACCAGCGGAACGCGCGCAGCGGGCCGGCGACCAGCAGCGCGACCGGCTCCGTGTGCTGCAGCGCGAACCCCTTCGGCGCGAGCTCGCCGGCGACGACGAGCAGCACAGTGATCAGGATGAAGGTGACCGTCACGGCGACCGCGTGGCCGCCGAGCTGGCCGAGCGGCGGCTCGATCAGGCCCGCGAGCGCGGGCTCACCGATCCAGCCCAGCGCGAGGCCGGCGACGGTGATGCCCAGCTGGCACGTGGCGATGTAGCTGTCGAGGTGCGCGACGGCGTCCGCGACGTTCTGCGCGCCGAGCCGGCCCTCCACGCTCAGCTGCTCGACGCGCGTGCGCCGGATGGTCACGAGGGAGTACTCGGCGGCGACGAAGAAGCCGTTCACGATCACCAGCGCGAGGACGGCCAGCAGACCCCCGCCCACGTCCAGCACCGCTTGCCTCCTGCGTAGCGCGCTGCGAGGGCCGGCTAGCCCTCGCGACCGAGGCGCAGACCGAGCACTCCGGCGAGCTCTACGAGCGTGGGCACCGCGGTCTCGCCGTGCAGCCGGCGCGCGACGATGTCTTCGGCGATCGACATGAGCACGGCGATCGCGCGCGGCGTGTCCAGGTCGTCGTCCATCGCGTCCATGAAGCGCAGCCGCCGCGCCTGCACCAGCAGCGGATCCGGCGCGCCGCCGGGGCCGTCGGCGGCGCGCCGCAGCAGCGCGGCCTTCGCCTCCCACGCCGCGAGCGCGGCCGGGTCCCAATCGTGGTCGGCGCGGTAGTGCGTGCCCAGCAGCGCGAGCCGGATCGCGTCCGGCGAGTGCCCGTCGGCGAGCAGGTCGGACACCTTGATCAGGTTGCCCAGGGACTTCGACATCTTCACGCCCTGCAGCATGAGCGTGCCTACGTGCATCCACATGCCGACGTACGGCGCCTGCCCGCTTGCGGCCTCGGACTGCACGATCTCGGAGTCATGGTGGGGGTAGCGCAGGTCCTTGCCGCCGCCGTGGATGTCCAGGCGGTCGCCGAGCGCCGCGCGCGACATGGCGGAGCACTCGATGTGCCAGCCGGGCCGCCCCACGCTCCACGGTGACGGCCAGTGCGCGTCCGGCTCGGCGAACGGCTGCCACAGCAGGAAATCGAGCGGGTGGCGCTTCAGGTGCTCGGGCTCGTCCGGGTGGCTGTCGCCGCGCGGGCCGTGCAGCAGCTCATCGCGGGTGCGGCCGCTGAGCGCGCCGTAACCGGGCGTGCGCGACGTGTTGAAGAAGACGTAGCCGTCGGCGACGTACGTGTACCCACCCGCGACCAGCCGCTCGATCAGCGCGACGATCTCCGGCATCGAGCCCGACACGCGCGGAAAGGCGGCGGGGCGGAGGACGTTGAGCGCGTCCATCTCGCGCAGGTACACGGCGTGGTTGCGCTCGGTCAGCTCGGGGATGGAGATGCCGAGCTCGCGCGCCTTCCGCACCATGTCATCGTCGACGTCGGTGATGTTCTGGACGTGTCGCACCTCGTGCCCCTGAAACTCGAGGTAGCGGCGGGCGGTGTCGAAGGCGACGAAGGTGAGCGCGTGGCCGAGGTGGCCCACGTCGTAGGGCGTTATACCGCACACGTACATGCGCACGACGCCCGGCTCGAGCGGCTCGAACGGCCGCTTCTGCCCCGTCAGCGTGTCGAATATCTCGAGCAGTGGGGGTCCTCCACGCGCGCGAGCGCGCACGGCGCATGGTAGCACGGCACCCCGGGCGGCCCGGGCGCGGCTTGCGCCGCGCCGGACAATGAGGCGCGTCTACGGCGCGCTGCGCACGAGCAAGGAGCCCCGAGCATGGCCATCGAGGTGCGCGCGACGCCGCTGAGCCGCCCGCCTGACGCGCCGGTGGACGCCGCAGCCGAAGAGCGGCTCCTACCGTGGGCGTGGGCCGCGGAGCGGCTGACGGCTGCCCGCACGTACATGGTGTCGACGGCGCGGCCGGACGGACGGCCGCACGCGATGCCGGTGTGGGGGGTGTGGGTCGACGACGCGTTCTACTTCCTCTCGGAGCCGCGCTCGGTAAAGGCGCACAACCTGCGCGCCAACGCGCGCTGCGTGATCTCCACGGAGCGCGCGGGCGACGCGGTGGTGCTGGAGGGGCACGCGGCGCGCATCCGCGGCGCGGAAGTGCCGGCCGCCGCAGCCGCGGTCTACCGCGCGAAGTACCAGTGGGTGTTCGATGCGGACGGCGAGTCGGTGCACGTCGTGCGGCCAACGGTGGCGTTCGGCTTCGTCGAGCAGGCCGATTTCAACGCGAGCGCGACGCGCTGGACGTTCGCGTAGCGCGCACGAGCGAGGCGGCGGCGTGCCGGTGCGGCGCTCAGCCCGACGCGTGCGCGCGGAACCAGTCGACCGTGCGCGCGAGGCCGACGTCGAGCGGCGTGCGCGGCTGCCAGCCCCAGCGCTCACGCGCGCGCGCGCTGTCGAGCCAGATGCGCTGGATGTCGCCCGGGCGCTCCGGCGCGAGCTGCGGCGGATGCGGGTAGCGCGTGAGCCGCGCGAGCACGTCGAAGATTGCGCGCGTGCTCGTGCCATAGCCGGTGCCGATGACGCAGGTGTCGGGCGGCGCCGTGGCGGCGCGCACGATCGCGTCGACGACGTCGTCGACGTACACGTAGTCGCGCTGCTGGCTGCCGTCGCCGAAGATCGTGACCGGCTCGCCGGCAAGCATCCGCGCGGCGAAGATCGCCACGACGCCTGCTTCACCGTGCGGGTTCTGCGCGGGGCCGTAGATGTTGCCGGGGCGTACCACCGAGAGCGCGGTGTCGCTGTCGCGCAGCAGCAGCGCGAGATAGCGCTCCGCCGCGAGCTTGGACGCGCCGTAGACGGACTCAGGCGCCTCGGGTGTGTGCTCGGTCACGGGGAGGGTGGCGGGCTCGCCGACGAGCGCGCCGCCGGTGGAGACGAACACGAAGCGCGGCACGCCGGCCGCGCGCGCCGCCAGCGCGAGCTGCACCGTGCCGAGCACGTTCGTGGCGATGTCCAGCTCCGGCTCGCGCATGGAGATCGCGACCGAGGCCTGCGCGGCGAGGTGGTACACGACGGCGGGGCGCGTCGCGGCGAGCGCCTGCGCGACGGCGCCGTGGTCGCGGATGTCCAGCCGCAGGTCGCGCACGCCCGCCGGGAAC
>VGPB01000159.1 GCA_016875695.1 Chloroflexota bacterium
CGGCCGCTGGGGCAGCTCGCGCGGACGTACCTGCTCGCCGAGGCGCCGGACGGGCTGGTGCTCGTCGACCAGCACGCGGCGCACGAGCGCGTGCTGTACGAGCGCGTGCGCGCCGACGCCGAGGCCGGTGGCACAGGCGGCGCGGCGGCGGCGCGCCAGCCGCTGCTCGCGGCGACGTTCGCGCCGCTCTCCGCGGTGCAGAACGCCCTCGCGCTGGAGCATGCTGACGCGCTCGCGGCGCTCGGCTTCGAGCTCGGCGCGACGGACGGGCCGGGCGTGCTCGTGCGCGCGGTGCCGGCGCTGCTCTCGGGGCGTGACCCTGGCATCGCGCTCGTCGAGTACCTCGAACGGCTGGGCGCGGCCGACGAGCGGCTCGCGAGCACGGACCGCGCGGCGGCGGCGCTGGCGTGCCGCGCAGCGGTGATGGCGGGCGACCCGCTGGACGGCGCGCAGCAGCGCGCGCTGCTGCGCGAGCTGGAGGCGTGCGCGGAGCCGCACACCTGCCCGCATGGCCGGCCGACGCTGGTGCACGTCTCGGGCGAGGCGATCGCGCGCTCGTTCCTGCGACGGTAGGGGAGGGGGAGGCCCACCCGCCCACCCTCGGAACGGGGGGCTGCACCCCGCACCCCCGAGGCAGGACAGAGGCGCCGGTCGAGCCTGTCGTCTGTTCCCGTGGCCGCGCGCGAAGTGCTGCACTGCGCGAGCTCTCCACGGGCACGCCCCATGGGCGCACGGCGTGAGCGGCCTCCGCTGATCCCGGTGGCGGCAGGCGCTGTGTGTGACCGGGCGTCTGGGAGCGCCGGGCAGATGCGGGCACCGGGCGACGGGCATCGCGGCGCCAGACCGGCCGCTGGACGACGTGCGCTCCGTGGGGCGTCGGTGGCGGGGAGCGGCCCGGGATCGCGCGACGAACGCGATCCCGTCCGGTGACGATGCGGCTAGCGGCCGACCCAGTTCGCGGCGCGCTTCTCGGCGAAGGCGGTGGGGCCCTCCTTGGCGTCGGCGGAGTTGAAGACGGTGCGGCCGACCCACTCGTACAGGCGCATCGACTCGTCCATGTTGGCGAGCCGCCAGCCGCGGATGATCGCCTTCGTGCCTTCGACGGAGAGCGGCGCGCTCTCCATGATCGTCTGCGCGATCTCGACGGCGCGCGAGATCAGGCGGTCGGGCGCGACCACCTCGTTGACGACGCCCCATTCCTTCGCCTGCTCGGCGCTGAAGCGCTCGGCGGTGAGCAGGATGTAGTTGGCGTGGGTGAGGTTGATGATGCGCGGCAGGTGGTGGATGCCGTAGCCGGCCATGATCCCGCGCTTCGGCTCGAACAGCCCGAAGAACGCCTCGGTGGAGGCGATGCGCAGGTCGCAGTCGAGCGCGGTCTCGAGGCCGCCGCCGATGGCGAGGCCGTTGACCGCGGCGATGAACGGCTTGGGGCTCGTCGAATAGCCCATCGAGGACGCCGCGCCGCCGGCGTACCACGAGCCGGGCGCGTTGCCCTGCGCGGCGCGCTCGGCCATCTCCTTGAGGTCGCCGCCTGCGGAGAAGGCGCGGCCGGCGCCGGTGATGATGCCTACGCGCATCGTGGGGTCCGCGTTGAAGTCGGCGAGCGCGGCCGCGCGCTCCTCGTTGAGCGTGCCGCCGAGCGCGTTCAGGCGCTCCGGGCGGTTCATCGTGAAGATCGCGTAGCCGTCCTGCTTGTCGTACAGGAGGTCGGGCATCGGTGCTCCATTCTTCGGCACGTGGCTGGTCGGTGGCGCAGCTTAGCCGAACGGCGGCGCGCGCAGGTTGAGCGACGGGGCGTGGCGCGAGGCGACAAGAGAGCGCCGATGGTCCGCGCGCGGGCCGAACTTCGGCCCTGCGCGCGGTGGCACCGCGCCGTTACGCTCGCTCCGCCGTGCCGCGGCGGGAGGGGCGCACGATGACGGCGCTGGTGGTCTACGACTCGAAGTACAGCAACACGGAGCGCGTCGCGCAGGCGATCGGCGACGCGCTGGGCGTGGTTGCGCGGCGCGCGGGCGACGTGCCACAGGCGGAGCTTGTGGGCTGCACGCTGCTCGTGGTGGGCTCGCCGACATGAGGCGGGCGGCCCACGCCGGCGGTGCGGGACTTCGTGCGCGGCATCGCGGCGGGGTCGCTGCGCGGGGCGTGGGTGGCGGCGTTCGACACGCGACTCGCGCCCGTGCGCGGCCTGTGGCGCTTCTTTCTGCCGGTGTTTGGGCGCGTGGCCCCACGCATCGCGAGCGCGTTGCGGCGCAGCGGCGGGACGCCCGCGGCGGCGCTCGCCGGCTTCGCCGTCGAGGGCACCGAGGGCTCGCTACGCGCGGGGGAGGAGGCACGCGCGGCCGCAGCGACGCGCGCGCCGGCGGATTGACCGTCGCGCGGCAGCGCTGGCCTGCATCCGCGCGTGCTATACCGAGCGCCGGGGCGACGTGCAGCGAGGGGGCGGCAGTGGCGACGTACATCGGCTTCTATCACATCGACCCCGAGTTCCAGCGGGACACCGGGGCGCGCGCGCGCAACGGCGACAACAGCGCCGACCTCGCGTTCCAGCGACGGATGACGAAGCTGCGCGACACGCTGCGGGCGGGTCTGAAGCTGATCGGGTCGTGGGGCACGTCGTCGAACGAGCGGCCGAACGTGTGGATCTGCGAGACAGACGCCCCGCGTCACCTGTAGTTTCGTCAGCAACTACTACACGGGCTACCTGGTGTTCGACTGAGTGTCGGCCAACCCGCTCGGCGCGACCGCGAGCGAGACGCGCGTGGCGAGGAGGCTGCCGCCCCGAACCGCTAGGCGGGGCGCGCCTCAGTCCACGATCGCGTGGTACACGACGCGCAGCGGGTCGTCCTCCGGGAGGCTGTGCGGCGGCGGGGGCCAGCGGTCGCGGCCTTCCTCGGCGGCGGCCGCGAGCTCCCAGAGCCAGCCCTCCGTGAGGTCGTTGGCGTAGCGCTGGTCGGTGAGCATCTCGATGGTGTGCATGAGCTCGCGATTCTCGACGGGGAGGATGAGCGCGCGCGCGCCGGCGCCGATGGCGAGCGTCGCGTAGATGCGCAGCAGCGCCGAGCGCACGCGGTAGGGCGCCCCGTAGCCCACGTTGCCGACGGCGACGAGCGGTACGAACGGGGGGCGCGGAGCCTCGAGGCGGGCGGCGCGCAGCCAAGCGAGCGAGCGGAACCAGCCGAACATATCGCGCGTCGCGGGTACGGCGACGCAATCGAGGTAGCGGGGGCCGCGGATGCCGGCGCGCTCGCACAGCTCGAAGGCCTCGTCCATGTCGATGAGCAGCGCGTCGATACCAGTGTCCTCCTTGGCGTTGGTGCGCGCGGCGCGCCAGGGCGTGCAGATGATGCCGGCGCCGTTGCGCGCGGCGGCGGCGGCGAGCGCGGCGGCGTCCGGGTGGCCGACCGGGGTCGCGTTCGCCACGAGCGGCGGGCGCACGTGCTCGACGACTTCGGTGAGCGCGGGCAGGTCGCCGCAGTCGATGAACAGCGGGACGCTGGGGAACGAGCCGCGCAGCGTGATGGCGGCCCAGCGCAGGTCCGAGCGCAGCGTCGGGTAGCGCTCGGCGCCGAGGTTGACGTCGATGGCCTGCGCGCCGGCGTTCAGCTCGCGGCGCGCGGCCACGAAGAGCTGCGCGGTGTCGCGCTCGCGCACCGCGTCGGCGAGGGGCGGGCGCCACAGTTCGAGCGACTGCCCGACGAGCAGCACCTGGCGTTCGGGATCGGGCAGCACCATGGCGCGGCTGCTCCCCGTCGCGCGGTCAGAAGGGGAGGGCGGTGACGCCCTGCAGGCCTCGCAGCGTGGCGATCTCACCGGCGTGCAGGCAGGTGTGCACGGCGACGCGCGCCAGCACGTCGGCCAGCGGCACGCTGCGGCCGGCGAACTCGACGGGGCGGTCGAAGTCGGCGGGCGTGAGCGACTCGGCGTAGGCGAGGCTGGCGGCGTGCACCGCCTGCTGGTACGGCGCGAGCGCGTCGAGCGTGAAGGCGCGCCCGTGGATGGCGCTCCAGTCGCCGAGGCGCGGCAGCTCCGGCACGCCCAGGCGTTCGGCCCAGCCGTCGGCGTCCCACACGCGCGTTGCGCCCTGCAACGTGCGGTGGATGAAGCCGTCCTCCGCGGTGAGCATGTGCAGGTACGTCTCCCCGGCGCTGTTCGCGCGGCCGGGCGGTTGCCACGCGAGCTCGGTGTCGGTGGCGTCGCGCAGAGCGGCGCGGACCATGCGGTGCGCGTCGACGAGCTGCGCGCGTGCGTACATGTTTGCGTCCATGCCGGGCTCCTTCCGCGTCGCCGTCGCGCGTCTGGCGCTGCTGCGTAGCGTAGCCCCCCGCGCGCTTGCGTGCCGCGGGCGGGCTGCGCCCCCGCGCGCTTGCGTGCCGC
>VGPB01000160.1 GCA_016875695.1 Chloroflexota bacterium
CTCACGCGTACGGCGCTGCCGTCCCCGTCGTCCCCGTCGTCGACACCATCAAGCGCGTCGACGATGCTGGGCGCGTGCTCGACACACTCGACCGTGCCGCATTGCGCGCCGCGCAGACCCCGCAGGCCTTCGCCGGCCCGCTGCTGCGCCGCGCCCACGCTGCGCTCGCCGCGCTCGACGCCACCGACGACGCCGCGCTCGTCGCCGCGCTCGGCGTGCCCGTCGTCGCCGTCGAGGGCGACCCTGCCAACCTCAAGGTCACTTACCCCGCCGACCTCACCATCGCGGCCGCCCTGCTCGCCGCGCGCGAGCGCGCGCCGTGACCGTCCGCGCGCCGGCCGCCGAGACCGTGCGCTTCTTCGCCTCCGCCGCGCACTTCCGCCGCTGGCTCCAGCGCTCAGGCGAGCGCGCCCCCGAGCTCTGGGTCGGCTTCCACGCGCAGGCCTCCGGGCGCGGAGGCATGAGCTATACCGAGGCCGTCGAGGAAACGCTCTGCTACGGCTGGATCGACGGCGTACGCCACAAGCTCGACATTGACAGCTACGCGAACCGCTTCTCGCCGCGCAGGCCCGGCCGCTGCTGGAGCGCGCTCAACCTGCGCCGCTTCGCGGCGCTGCGCGCGCAGGGGCGCGTCGCTGCGCCCGGCCTGGGCGCGTTCGAGGCGCGCGATACCGCCGCGAGCGGCTTCGCCATCACCGATCGCCCGCTCGCGTTCGACTCCGCCGTCGAGGCCGCGTGGCGCGCCGACGCGCGCGCGTGGACCTATTTCGCCGCGCAGCCGCCCGCGTACCGGCACGACGCCGCGTGGTGGGTGACGAGCGCGCAGCGCGAAGCGACGCGCGTGCGCCGCCTCGCCACGCTCGTCGCTGACTCCGCCGCCGGGCGCCGCGTCGGCCCGTACGCCGCCGCGCAGCAGCACCGCGCCAGCGCCCCGCACGCGCGCACCGGAGCGCGCTGATGCGCGTCGGCACCGGCTACGACGTGCACCGCTTCCGCGACACCGGTACGCTGCGCCTCGGCGGCATCGACATCGCCGACGCCCCGCTGCTCGCCGGGCACAGCGATGGCGACGCGCTCATCCACGCGATCATCGACGCGCTGCTCGGCGCCGCCGGGCAAGGCGACATCGGCCAGCACTTCCCCCCCGACGACCCCTCCACGGCCGGCATCGACTCGCGCGAGTTGCTCACGCGCGTCGCGCGCCTGCTGGTCGCGCGCGGGCTGCACGTGCAGAACATCGACGCCACCGTGATCGCGGAGCATCCGCGCCTCGCCGCGTTCATCCCCGCGATGCGCGAGTCTGTCGCCGGCTGCCTCGGCGTCCCCGTCTCCGCCGTCAACGTCAAGGCCACCACGCACGAGCGCCTGGGATCGCTCGGGTCCGGCCAGGCGCTCGCTGCGATGGCCGTGGCGTTGCTCGGCGACGCGCTACCATAGCTCTCGCGCGCTGCCGCCCGACCGCGCGCTGCGGCCGCCGAAGGGTTCGCTATGGCGTGGCTTGCCACCGTCCGCGAAGAAGTGCACGCCGCGCGCGAGCGCGACCCAGCCGCACGCTCCAACCTCGAGGTGCTGCTCACCTACCCCGGCCTGCACGCGATCCTGCTACACCGCGTCGCGCACCGCATGCACCGCGCCGGCTGGGGGCTGCCCGCGCGCCTGCTGTCGCACGTGAGCCGCTTCGTCACCGGCATCGAGATCCACCCTGGCGCGCAGATCGGCCGGCGCCTCTTCATCGACCACGGCATGGGCCTCGTCGTCGGCGAGACCACGGTCGTCGGCGACGACTGCCACCTCTACCAGGGCGTCACGCTCGGCGGCACCTCCACGCGCCGCGAGAAGCGCCACCCGACGCTCGAGGACCACGTCGTCGTCGGCGCCGGCGCGAAGATCATCGGCAACATCACGCTCGGCTCCCACGCGCGCATCGGCGCCGGCTCGGTCGTCGTGTCGTCCGTGCCGCCGAACGCCACCGTCGTCGGCGTGCCGGGCCACATCGTCGCCTTCACCAACTCCAGCAACGACACCGTGGAGCGTCTCCCCGACCCCGAGTGGGACCGCCTGCAGGAGCTCGAGCAGCGCATCGCCGAGCTCGAACGCCGCGCGTACGACGGTCCCCCGCCCACGCCCGGCGCTGTTGACGGCGGTAGCACCACGCTCCGAGGCACCCCATGAAGCTCTACGACACCCTCACCGGTACCCTGCAGCCCCTCCTGCGCTCCGACTCTCCGCTGCCCCGCCCCGGGGAGAGGGGGCCGGGGGGTGAGGGCCTGCGCATGTACGTCTGCGGCGTTACGCCCTACGCCGAGAGCCACATCGGGCACGCCATGTCCGCCATCGTCTACGACGTCCTCGTGCGCTACCTGCGCTGGCCAGGCAACCCCGCAGGCGGCCTCGACGTGACGTACGTCTCCAATTACACCGACGTCGACGACAAGCTCATCGATCGCGCCGCCGAGCTCCGCGTCGACGCCCTCGCGCTCGCCGAGCAGCAGATCGCGCTGTGGGAGCAGCAGCAGCACGCGCTCAACCTGCTCCCGCCCGACGTGCGCCCGCGCGTCACGCGCGAGATCCCCGCGATCGTCGCGCTTATCGAGCGCCTCGTCGCCGGCGGCCACGCCTACGCTACGCTCGCCGGCGACGTGTACTTTCGCGTCCGCGCCGACGCCGACTATGGCAAGCTCTCGCACCGCAACATCGACGACTTGCGCGCCGGCACGCGCTTCGACGTCAAAGAGCAGAAAGAGTTCCCGCTCGACTTCGCCCTGTGGAAGGCCCCCCCTCCGGAAGGCGCTGCCGGCGAGCCGCAGTGGGACTCGCCGTGGGGCCTCGGCCGCCCCGGCTGGCACATCGAATGCTCCGCCATGGCCCAGCGCTACCTCGGCGACAGCATCGACATCCACGGCGGCGGCCTCGACCTCGTCTTCCCGCACCACGAGAACGAGATCGCGCAGTCCGAGTCCGCCACCGCCCGCCCCTTCGCGCGCATCTGGATGCACAACGGTCTCGTCCAGCGCGACGGCGAGAAGATGTCGAAGTCGCTCGGCAACGTCGTCACCGTCGCCGACGCGCTCGCGCGCTGGTCCCCTGACGCGCTCCGCCTCTTCGTGCTCAACAGCCACTACCGCAGCCCCAATAACGTCACCGACGAAGCCATGGCCGCCGCCACCCGCGCCGTCGGACGCTTGCAGGTCGCGCTTCGCCCCGCAGGGCCTGCCGGCTCCGCCTCCCCTCTCCCCCCGGGAGAGGGGCTGGGGGTGAGGGGCCCCGCCGACACCCGCGCGTGCTTCGTCGCCGCGCTGGAAGACGATCTCAACACTGCGCAGGCGCTCGCCGCGCTCTTCGACCTCGTGCGCGACATCAACCGCGCACGCGCCGAAGGCGCCGACGTCGCTGAAGCGCAGTCGCACCTGCGCGAGCTCGCCGGCGTGCTCGGCCTCACGCTCGACGCACCCTCAGACGTCGACGCGTCCGCCACGCTCGACGCCGCGCAGTTTTCGAAGCTCGCCAAGCAGCACGCCGTCGCCTGCGGCGACCCCGACGTCGCGAGTACCATCGACGCGCTGCTCGCCGCCCGCACCGGGGCCCGCGCCGCCCGCGACTTCGCCCGCGCCGACGCCATCCGCGCCGACCTCGCCGCCGCCGGCATCGACATCGAGGACACGCCCGAAGGCCCGCGCTGGTCCGTCCGCCGCTAGGCCCTCACCCCCGGCCTCTTTCCCCGCTCGCCGGCGAGCGGAGCCGCATGGCATCGAGGACTCTCGACAGCGCCGCCTTTCCTCCCCCTCGCGCCGCGCCGCGGGGGGCCACGCGCCGCCCGTGCATCTCGTGCCGCGCCGGGTCGCGTTGCTGCGCCCCTGCGGCCGGCCTTCCTGTTACCAACCGGGGAGTGCGAGGGGCATAGCCCCTCGCACAAGATCACGGGTGGTGGGTGAGTTCCTCACCTCCCCGCCCTCACGCCTGCATCCTGACGCTTCCACGGCACACGGCACACGGCACACGGCACACGGCCACCGCGCTCCGCCCCCCCTCGCCCCGCCCCCCCCTCGCCCCGCCGCGCCCCGCCGCGCGGGGACAGGGGCCGGGGGTGAGGGTCCGGGCACAGCCCCTGCACAACACAAGGGTGGGCAGGCCGGCTCCTTACCTCCTCAGCTTCACGCCCCGCGTCGGAAGCGCCGCCACCCCACGATCCCCGCGGCCAGCGCCGCCGGCGATAGCGCCAGCAGAAACGGCCCCATCAGTAGCCCTGTCTGCGCCCCGCCGCCCGTGTCCTCGGCGTCGAGCTCCGGCGGCGGCCCCATGTCCGGCGGCGGCTCCGCGACCGCCGCGCCGGACAGCACTCCCGGCGGCGGCGTCGTGCCCACCGGCGGCGTCG
>VGPB01000161.1 GCA_016875695.1 Chloroflexota bacterium
CCGGCGCGGCCACGCCGCCACCGCCCCCGCCGCCACCGGCGCTCCAGGGCTCGCTGCCCAACGACGGCGGCTTCGGACTCGTCGTGTGGGCGGGCGGCGGGACCAACGCGATCGCGACCGCCGCCGAGGCGGGCGGTTGCACGGTGCGCTCGGTCTGGGTCACCGACCAGGACGGCGGCTTCATCCACTTCCACTTCGGCGCTCCCGAGTTCGTGAACGCCGCATGGGCCAAACGCTTCCCCGCGGGCGAGGTGCCGGGCGGCATCGCGTTGCTCGCGCGCTGCGACGCGGGCGGCAACGCCGCGAGCAGCGCGCTGCGCGCAACGCCCGCAGCGGCGAGCGCAGACGTGGTCGCGCTTCCCCTCGTGCCGGCCGCCGCCGTGCCGCCGCCGCAGCGCAGCGGCCCGCGCGCGATCCCCAACGTCAGCGCGTACGCCGGCGCGATCGTGGACGCCGCGTCGGGCGCGGTACTGTGGGAGAAGCGCGCGCACGAGCCCCTGGCCCCGGCCTCGCTGACGAAGATTGCGACCGCGGTGCTCGCGATCGAGCGCGGGAACCTCGACGCGAGCGTGCCGATCGACGTCGACGCGCGGCTGATGACGGACAGCACGGTGATGGGGCTGCGGCCGAGCGACTGCTTCCGCATGCGCGACTTGCTGTACGGGCTCATGCTCACGTCCGGCAACGACGCGGCGCTGGCCATCGGGCGCGCAGTCGCAGGGTCGGACGCGGCGTTCGTGGAGCAGATGAACGCGCTAATGACGCGGCTGGAGCTGCGCGAGAGCCGTTTCGTGAACGCGCACGGGCTCGACGTGGCGGGGCATGCGGCGTCGACCCTCGACCTAGCGCTGCTGTCGCGCTACGCGCTGACGCTGCCGGTGTTCGCGGATATCGTGCGGGCGAGCCAGTGGCGCGCGCAGGGCTCGCGCACCATCGACGTGTACAACATCAACGGCTTCCTCGCGCGCTACAGCGGCGCCGATGGCGTCAAGACGGGCTTCACGGAGGATGCGGGGCGCACGCTAGTCGCCTCGGCGACGCGCGGCGGGCGGCGGGTGATCGTGACGCTGATGAACGCGCCGGCGCGCTACGACGACGCGCAGCTGCTGCTCGACTGGGTGTTCGAGAACTTCACGTGGCGCTGATTGTGACTCGCACGGCGGGGGCACGCAGGGTGGGGCGAGCGCCGGGCTACTTCGTCCCGCTCACGTAGTACTGCGCGCCGAGCGGCACGCGGTGCAGCGCGGACTCCGTGCGCCGCAGCGCGCCGAGCAGCCGCGGAAAGAAGACGATGAAGCGCGTCTCGACGCGGCCGAAGCCCGCGACGCGGTACGCCCTGCTGATCTCCCCCGGGCGGCAGAGCGTGATGCCGTCGTCGACGGGGCACTGCGAGACGACGAAGCGCGTGAGCGGGTTCCACGGGTTGTGCTCGTAGGTGAGCAACAGGCCGCCCGGCCGCAGCACGCGGCGCATCTCCCGCACCATGGCGGGGTGTGTGTCTCGCTCAACGTGATGGAACACGCACGCCGAGTACACGACGTCGAACGAGGCGTCGTCGTACGGCAGCTGCTCGGCGGTGGCCTGCGCGAAGACGCCGTCGCCGAGGCCGCGCGCGTGGGCGCCCTCGAGCATGCCCGCGGACGGCTCGACGCCGGCGACGCGCGCGAACTGGCGGCCGAGGAGCTCCACCATGCGGCCCGTGCCACAGCCGACGTCGAGCACCGCTGACTGTGCGGCGTCGATGCCCATGCGCTGCGCGTGCGCGACGGTCTCGCGCACCTTTACGCGCAGGTAGTAGTCGGACAGCTCACCGCCGATGAGCACCTTGACGCGTGCATCCAGCTGCTCGTGATATGTCCCCCCGACGTCGTCGAAGTCCACGCGTGCCGACACTCGACACTCCCTCGGGCGCAGCCGGATGATGAGCCAGTTCCGCAAGGGTACCAGACGCACGTAGTGGCGTCCGTGTGCAGAAGCACCTCGACGTGGCGCGCGCGGCGCTGGTACCTTGATGGGTGACGCGCAGCGCCGCACGACCGACGCCCGGGGGTTGCCGTGCCCGGACCGACCGCGACCCGACACGACCCCGGCGCGCCGCGCCAGCGTCGCCTCGCGAGCGGCGTCGCGTGAGCGTTGGCACGCGCCCCGCGCGCCGGGTGGCCGCGCTGGTGCAGCCACTGGCGGACGGCCTGGCGGCGCGCCGCATCTGGACGCAGGCGCTCGTGTTCGCGGCCGTCGGGGTAGGCAACTCGCTGGTCAGCGCCGGCGTCTTCTTCCTGCTCGTCTCGCAGCTGGGCTGGAGCGAGCAACCGCTCGCGAGTCTCGCCTCGTCGCTGGGCTTTCTCGTCGGCTCGCTGCACTCGTACGCGTGGAACTCGCGCGTGACGTTCCGCCGTGCGGGCCGGCGCGACAGCGCGGTGCTAGTCGGCAAGTTCGTGTCGGTGACGGCGGTGAGCATGGCGGTCTCCGCCGCGGCGTTCGCGGCAGTGGAGATCGCGTGGCCGCACGAGCCGACGCGCCTCGTGGGAGCCGAGGGCGCCGCCGTGCTGGCGGCGGGGCTATGGAACTTCTCGCTCATCCGCGAGTGGGTGTTCGCGCACAACCGGCATCACGGCCGCCGATGACCGTCCCGGCCATCGCGGAGCCGCACGCTGCGGGGCGTCGACTCGACTGGCGTCCGCTGCTGCTGCTGAACGTCGCGGGCGTCGCGCTCGCCGTCACGTTCGCGCTCGCGACCGCGCGCATCCCGCTTGCGCGCTACTTCCCAGAGGCCGGCATCAGCGTCGACTTCGTGAAGATGCTCGCGCCAGGCTGGGAGCGGCCGGCAGCACTGTACGTCGGGCTGGTGCTGGTCTCGTTCGCGTGGTACGCGCTGGCGCTCGCGGCGGTGTGGCGCGGCGCGCGCGTGCCCGCGTTACTGACGTTCGGCTTCCCGGCGCTCTGCGCCGCGGCGCTGCTGGCAATGTACCCACCGACGGCGGTAGACATGTTCCACTACCACGCGGACGCGCGGACGCTATGGGTGCACGGCGCGAACCCGCTGGTGGTGCCGCCGAGCGCATTCCCGTATCCCATCGGCATCTCGTGGATGGACCAGCCGTCGCCCTATGGGCCGCTGTGGTCGCTGCTGATGCTGCCGATCGGCGCGCTGCCAGGGGACAACTACATGGCCGGCCTGTACGGGCTGAAACTGCTGTCCGCTGCCTCGCTGCTAAGCTGCACGGCGCTGATCTGGGTGCTGGCGCGCCGCGCGCGGCCGGGCTCGGAGACGCTCGCCGTCGTGCTGTTCGCGTGGAACCCGTTCGTGTTGCTGCGCGTGGTGGGCAACAGTCACAACGACCTGGTGATGATGCTGTTCGTGCTGCTCGCGCTGGAGCGCGCGCAGCGCGAGAGCTGGGGGCTGGCGTTCCAGGCGATCACCTTGGCGACGCTGATCAAGTTCGGCGCGGGGCTGCTCGGCCCTCCCCTGCTGCTGTACGCGTGGGTGCACAAGCCGGGCGGCACGCGGGCGCGCATCGCCGCGCTGTGGCTACCGCTGCTGCTCGCCGCGCTGTCGCTGGCCGTCGCCTACGCCCCGTTCTGGGAGGGCCGCGCGACGTTCGAGACGCTGCGCGGGCAGGCCGAGCTCTCGGTCACCTCGACCGCGGAGGTGCTCGCGACGCTCATCGGCAACCACGAGGACCCCGCGTTGCAGGACGCGACGCGGTTGTGGACGCGCGCCGCGTTCCTGGTGCTGTACGTGCCATTCCTGTGGTGGTCGCGGCGCAGCTTCGACCAGCTGCTCGTTGGCGCGTTCACGATCCTCATGCTGTACCTCGTGGTCGGCTCGTCGTGGTACCGGCCGTGGTACATGCTGTGGCCGGCGGCGATCGCGGCGACGCGGCCGCGCACGTGGCTCGCGCCGACGCTGCTGGCGATCACGTTCTTCGGCTCGTTCCCCGACCTCGTCGAGCAGTTCCGGGTGTACTGGCCGCAGGTGAACCGCAGCATCGATCGGATCGTGATCGCGCCGACGGCGACGCAGTTCCTGGTGCCGCTGCTCGTGTGGGCGGCGGGCATGCTGCGCTACCGCAGCTGGCGCCTCGACGTGGGGCGCGCGCGGGAGGCGGGTGGCGCGCCGACCGCGGCGGACGCAGCGCACACCGGAAAGGTGACCGCCGCGTGAACGGCTCGCGCGCCGGCTGGAGGCCGCCGATAATCGCCCGCCACGCACTCGGCGCCGCGCTGGCGCTGCTCGCTTCCGCGGTGCTCGCCGTCGCCTGCAGCGGCGACGAAGCGGAGGACTCGACGCCCGCGAGCGGCCCGACGCTGCAGGCCACGAGCGCACCGGCG
>VGPB01000162.1 GCA_016875695.1 Chloroflexota bacterium
GCTGGTGGCGCCCGGCGCGCAGGTGGTGCGCACGGCGCACGCGGAGCCGCCGACGCGCGCGGCCGAGGCGTACGAGCAGGAGATCGGGCCGCTGGGCCCGGCTGTCGCCGACGGCATCGCGCGCGCGGAGGAGCGCTACCCGGAGGCGTGGATCGTCGAGGCGGTGCGGCTGGCGGCGACGCGCAACGCGCGCTCGTGGCGCTATGTGGAGGCGGTGCTCGCGCGCTGGGAGGCGGAGGGACGTGACGATGCAACGGCTGGAGGCGCTGCTGCGCGAGCGCGCGGCGGCCGCGCGTACGACCACGGCCCCTACGAGCACGCGGTCCGCCGCAGCTGAAGCCGCGGCCGCGTGCCCGCTGTGCGCGGGTGCGCGCTTCGTGCGCGTGACCACGGACCCGCAGCACCCGGACTTCGGGCGCGCCGTGCCGTGCGCGTGCGTGGCGGAGGAGGATGTGCGTGCGCGCCGCGCGCGGCTGCTGCGCTACTCACGTCTCGGCGCGCTCGCGCGCTTCACGTTCGACACGCTCCAGCCGCGGGGGCGCTCGTCGGACCCGGCGGCGCACGACCGCTACGCGTACGCGGCGGCGGCGGCGCGCCGCTTCGCGGACGACCCACGGGGCTGGCTGGTGCTGTCGGGCGTGCCGGGCTGCGGCAAGACGCACATGGCGGCGGCGATCGCGAACCACGCGATCGCGCGCGGCACGCCCGCGCTGTTCCTGTCGGTCGCGGACCTGCTGGATCTGCTCCGCGAGTCGTACGCGGCGGACGCGGAGGTGCCGTACGAGCGGCTGCTGGAGCAGGTGCGCACGGCGCCGCTCGTCGTGTTCGACGACCTCGACGCGTATGCGCCGACGCCGTGGGCCCGCGAGAAGTTCTTCCAGGTGGTGTCGCACCGGTTTCACGCGGCGCTGCCGACGGTGTTCACGTGTGACGGCGCGCCGGAGGAGATCGATGTGCGGCTGGGCGCGCGGCTGACGGACCCGTCGCTGGCGCAGGTGTTCGTGCTGGAGACGCGCACCCTGCCGCGCTACTCGCACGTCGGCGGGATGACGCGCGACCGGCTGGCGGCGTTCACGTTCGCGGGCTTCCGCCCGGACGGCGCGCGGCTGCAGGGCAAGCAGCGTGCGAGCCTCGAGGGCGCGTATCAGGCCGCGCGGCGCTTTGCGGACGCGCCGAGTGGATGGCTGGTGCTGCTTGGCGCGACGGGCTGCGGCAAGACGCACCTGGCGGCGGCGGTGGCGGGGCGTCGCCTCGACGCGGGGGACACGGTCTGCTTCGCGAACGTGCCGGACCTGCTGGACGAGCTGCGCGCGAGCTTCGCGCCGCAGGCGGCGGAGCGCTTCGACACGGTGTTCGCGCGGCTGCGCGAGGTGCCGCTGCTGGTGCTCGACGACCTCGGTGCGCAGCAGTCGAGCGCGTGGGCGGAGGAGAAGCTGTACCAGATCCTGAACCACCGCCATCTGGGGCGCATGCCGACGGTGATCACGACGAACGTGGAGCTGGGGAAGATGGAGCCGCGCATCGCGTCGCGGCTGTCGGACCTGCAGGTGTCGACGGTGCACGAGATCAACGCGCCGGACTTCCGGCTGGGAGGGTAAGCGCCGCTACCGCTGCGCGCGGTAGCGCGCCGGCGCCTCGGCGTCTCGGCGACCGCGCGGCGGCGCGCGGTGGCGGGCGGCTGAGCTGTACGCGTCGATGCGGGCGCGGGGAGCGCGTGCACGCGCTCGAGGATCCCGGGTGTGGCGCGTGCATGAGCGAGGTCGTGCTCCAGCTGCAGTCCGAGCCAGATATGCGCCGCCGTGTCGAGCGCGCGTTCGAGTTGCAGCGCGGTCTCGGCGGTGATCGACTTCTTGCCCTGGACGATCTCGTTCACGACCCGAGCGGGCCGTGGCATCGCGGCCGCGAGCGTCTTCTGCGTGAGCCCTCGCGCGGCGAGCTCCTCGGCGAACAGGCGACCGGGGTGCACGTGTCAGTCGGGCGCGGGTGTTGGGATGATGCGGCGCTCAGCCATGATTGATGACGGCTCTCCGGGCTGGGGGACCCACCCGCCCGCCCCTTTCGCGAGGGGCGCAGCCCCTCGCGCTCCCCGCGTCTAGCGTGTTCTTGCCAGTCGCACGCGGCGACGCCGGCAATCACTATCGACCTATCCGGATCCACGAATCCGAATGGCTCACAGCAACGACCACACTCTTGCGAACACCGGCCAGGCACGCGCCCGTGACACCGATTGAGTGTATGGGGCAAAAGCTATCCGGTAACCTCGGGCAGTCGCACGTCCATGACGTGCCGACGCGTGCCGGTGCGGCCGCGCGTGGTGAAGCCGGCGGCCTCGAACATCGGGACGTAGCCCATGAAGCGGTATGAGGGCGAGTCGGCGTTGACGGGGAACGCCTCGACGACGTGCGCGCCGTGCGTGCGCGCGAGTGCGACCGCCTCGCGCAGCAGCGCGGTCGAGACGCCGGTCCGGCGCAGGCGGCGCTGCACGAAGAAGCAGACGAGCGACCACACGCGTGTGCCGTCCGTGTACTCGGCGCCCCCGAGCGCGCGGTAGGTCTCGCGCGGGGCGATCGAGCACTACGCGACAGGGTCGCCGTCGAGGTAGGCGAGCAGGCCGACGGGCGTGCCGGCGCGCACGCGGCGCGCCATCCACTCGCGGCGGCCGGCCAGGTCGAGGCATGAGACGGCGCCGCGCTCACGCCAGACCAGGCACCAACAGTGCTTCGGCCCGCCGCGCCCCTCAAAGAGGCGCACGAGGTCGGCCCAGTTGTCGGGCGTGACCTCGCGGAAGGTTAGCGCTGCGGGTTCGGGAACCACGAGGTGATACGGCGGCGTTCGATGCGGATGAGCGTGCCGCGCGGCGGCTCGGCGGGCCAGTCCGCCTCGGGCAGGCCGCGCTCGCGGGCGGCGTCGCGCGCGATGCGCAGCTTCTCGACGTCGTCGTCGATGACGGTCGCGTCGCCCTGGATGAGCAGGCCGCGGAAGCTGTCCATGGTGTCGCCGTCCTCGACGAGGAACGACACGCGCGGGTCGCGCGCGATGTTCGCAAGGCGTTGCGAGCGGCGGCGGCCCGGCACGTACACGTCGTTGCCGAAGCGGAAGTAGGTGAGCGGCACGGTGTGCGGGTAGCCGAGCCGGCCGATGGTAGTGAGGTAGCCCTTGCGCCCGCCGCGCTCGTCGAGGTAGGCGTTCGCCTGCGCATCGTCGAAGTTCTTGAACTGCGTCATCGTCGACTACCTGCGACGGCTCAAGCGCGCGGCTGAGGCAGCACGCCTTCCTGCCACGTCGCGCCGTCCGGCCCGTACTCCTTCTTCCACACCGGCACGGTCTGCTTGATGCGGTCGACGCAGCGCAGCGCGGCGGCGAACGCGTCTTCGCGGTGCGCGGCAGAGACGGCGACGAGCAGCGACACGTCGCCGATCTCGAGCAGGCCGGTGCGATGGTGCGCGGCGATATCGTAGACCTCGCGCGCGGCGAACTCGGTACACACTTCGGCGGCGACTGCCGCGAGCTCGCGTTCGGCCATCGGCGTGTACGCCTCGTACTCCAGGCGCAGCACGGTGTGGCCCTGGTGGTGGTTGCGCACGACGCCCTCGAAGAGCACGACCGCACCGCTGGCGGGGGTGAGTACCAGCGCGCGCAGCGCGTCGCGATCCAGCGGCTCCGCGGTGACGAGGAAGTGCGGGGTGTCGCCCGTGGCGGCGCCGCCAGAGACGGGCGGGATCAGTGCGACCTCGTCACCCTCGCGCAGCACGGTGCTGCGGCCGGGCACGTACTGCTCGTTGACGGCGATGGCGACGCACGCGAACTGCTCGGCGAGCTGCGGCCAGCGCGCGGCGAGGTCGCGCTCGAGGTCGGCGATGGTGGGGGTGTCGCCGGCGAGCTCGGCCTCGAGTTTGCTGCCGAGCTGCTCGCGCAGGCCGGTGAACAGGCGCACGGTTACGCGCATTGGACGCTCCTCTGCCACGCATCATAGGCTGCTCCGCGCGCGCATATGATGCGGGCCGGGCACGGGGGCCGGGGCAGCGTTCCACTGTACTAGCGGGCTCTCTGGCCGGGATGCCGGTGCCGTCGCGCGGCGCCGGGATCGTGACGATGGTGATGGATTCCTGGTGCCGAGGGAGGATGGGCCGCAGGCTCGCCGCGGCGCTGTGGACCGCGCTGGCGGATGGGCTGGCGCCGCAGCGCTGCTTGGTGTGCGGGCGGTTCGGGGCGGCGCTGCACGACGCGTGCGCCGGAACGCTGCCGGC